>NZ_JASCPN010000099.1:0-9845 GCF_029960155.1 Pseudomonas sp. PS01300
GCCAGCGCCACCACCGGCGCAGCCCTGCGCGTGGATGGCGGCGTGGTTCGTTCCATCGCCTGATGCACCCTGCCGCGCCCGGGCGAGCGACTCGCCCGGGCGCGGCCTTCAGCCGGCAATCACCGGCAGGCTGGCCGGTTGCAGCCCGTAGTCGAACTCGGCGAACAGCCGGGCAAAGCGCTTGAGCGATTCGGGCGCGTCCATGCGTTCCATCACCACTTCGATGAACACCAGCGTGTCGGCCTGTGCGGCCTGGGCCAGCGCATCTTCGAGCTGGTCCTCGGTGTGCACGGTGAAGCTGCGCGAGCGCTCGCGGGTGTCCAGCACGCTGGCCAGTTGCGCATAGCGCCAGGGGTTCACGTCGTTGTAGCTGGCATGCTCGCCCAGGATCAGCCGTTCGATGGTGTAGCCATCGTTGTTGATCAGGAAGATCACCGGCTTGAGGTTGTGCGCCAGAATCGTCGACAGCTCCTGCACGGTCATCTGCAACGAGCCGTCGCCGATGAACAGCAGTTGGCGGCGTGTCGGTGCGGCCAGCAGGCTGCCCAGCAGCGCGGGCAGGGTGTAGCCGATCGAGCCCCAGATCGGCTGGGTGATGCAGGTTGCCCCGGTCGGCAGGCGCAGGCCGCTGATGCCCGCCGACGAGGTACCGCTTTCGGCGATGACCAGGTCGTCGGCTTCGATCAGGTGGCCGATGCGCTGCCAGAAGCGCAGCTGGCTCAGCGGCTTGCCCGACAGCGCGGCGAACGCCGGGCTGGCACTGAACGGCGGGATGCGCTGGGCGCGGCGCTCGCGTGCCAGCGCCTGTTGGCCCAGCGCCTGGAGCACCTGGCCCAGGCTCACGGCGGTGTAGTGCTGCCTGGCGATCGAGGCCGCGTAGGCGTGCAGCTGGATCAGCGCGCCGTCCATGAAGCTGTGGGAGAACAGCGCGGTGCTGGTGTCGGTGAAACGTGCGCCAAGGCTGATCACGCAGTCGGATTGCTCCAGTGCCGCACGCACGCCGGGCGCGGAGCCGGCACCGGCGTAGGTGCCGAGGAACAGCGGGTGCGACTCGGGCAGCATGGCCTTGGCCGGCGGCAGGCAGGCGAAGGGCAGGTCGAAGCGCTCGATCAGCTCGAGCACCTGGGGCACCAGGCCAAAGCGCGCCACGTCCATGTCCACCAGCAGCACCGGCGAGCTGGCGGCATCCAGGCGAGCCACCAGCGCCCGTACCACCGCCTGCAGTTGCCCCGGCTCGCTGCGCGGCTCGCTCAGTTGCAGCGGCGTGTCGGGCACCTCGATCGGCAGGGTGGCCAGGTCGCTGGGCAGTTGCAGGTACACCGGGCGGCGTTCGCGGTAGCAGGTCTGCAATACGCGGTCGATTTCCATGGCGGCGTTTTCCACGGTGATGCGCGCCTGGGCCACGGTGAACTGGCGCAGGGTCACCATGATGTTGTCGTAGTTGCCGTCGCCCAGGGTGTGGTGCATCAGGGCCCGGTCGATGATCGCGTGCAGCGGCGGCATGCCCGACACCATGATCACCGGCACCCGCTCGGCATAGGCGCCGGCGATGCCGTTGAGTGCACTGAGGTCGCCCACCCCGTAGGTGGTCAGCACCGCGCCGAAGCCCTGGGTGCGGGCGTAGCCGTCGGCCGCGTAGGCCGCGTTGAGTTCGTTGCAGTTGCCGATGAAGTCGAGCGTGGGCAGCGCCTCGACCTGTTCGAGCAGGGTCAGGTTGTAGTCGCCGGGCACGCCGAACAGGTGGCGGATGCCGAATTCCTGAAGGCGGCGCAGCAGAAAATCGCCAATGGTCATGTCCATGAGTAGGGGAGCCTCGTGATCCTTGAGAGGGGGTGCGCCGCTAGGGCTGGCGGCGCAGGTCGATGACGTTGCCGGCCTTGCCTTCGGAACGCTTGAGGGTGTGGCACGGGTGCAGCTGGATGTGGGTGCTGATGCCCACGTGCACCTTGATCTGGTGGCTCAGCTGCTGGCAGGCGGCCTGTTGCTGCCGGGCGCTCAGGCCGCTGTGTTCCGGGCGCAGCTCGACGTGTACGGCCAGCACGTCGAGGTTGCCCTGGCGGCTGACATGCAACTGGTACACCGGGCTGAACATCAGCAGCTTGAGCAGTTGCTCCTCGATCTGGCTGGGGAACACGTTGACCCCGCGGATGATCAGCATGTCGTCGCTGCGCCCGGTGATGCGGTCGATGCGGCGCATGGCGCGACCGTTGCCGGGCAACAGGCGGGTGAGGTCGCGGGTGCGGTAGCGCACCATCGGCAGCGCTTCCTTGCTCAGGGTGGTCAGCACCAGTTCGCCGAACTGCCCGTCGGGCAGCACCGCGCCGGTGACCGGGTCGATGATCTCGGGGTAGAAGTGGTCTTCCCAGAGTGTCGGGCCGTCCTGGGTGTCGAGGTGCTCCATGGCCACCCCCGGGCCCATCACTTCCGACAGGCCGTAGATGTCCAGGGCCTTGATGCCCAGGCGCTGTTCCAGCTCGCCGCGCATCTGTCCGCCCCACGGCTCGGCGCCGAAGATCCCGGCGCGCAGCGACAGCGACTGCGGGTCGATGCCCTGGCGTTCGATCTCTTCGGCGATGTTGAGCATGTAGGACGGCGTCACCATGATGATGTCCGGCTGGAAGTCCTTGAGCAGCTGCACCTGGCGTGCGGTCTGCCCGCCCGACATCGGGATCACCGTGCAGCCCAGTTTCTCGGCGCCGTAGTGTGCGCCCAGGCCGCCGGTGAACAGGCCGTAGCCATAGGCGATATGGATGCGGTCGCCGCGCCGCCCGCCCGCAGCGCGGATCGAGCGCGCCACCAGCGAGGCCCACACGTCGATATCGTTGCGCGTGTAGCCGACCACGGTGGGCTGGCCGGTGGTGCCGCTGGAGGCATGCAGGCGCAGCACCTGGTCCATCGGCACGGCGAACAGGCCGAAGGGGTAGTGGTCGCGCAACTGTGCCTTGCTGGTCAGCGGGAAGTGCGCCAGGTCGTCGAGGTGCTTGAGGTCGTAGGGGTGCACGTCCAGTGCATGGAACTGCTCGCGGTACCAGGCCACATGGGTATAGGCATGCAGCAGGGTCTGGCGCAGGCGCAGCAATTGGTGCTGGCGCAACTCGTCGAGGCCGGCCTGTTCCAGGTGGTCATCGAACGGTTGGGCGAAGGGCACCGGGGCCAGGGCGGCGACAGGGCTTGCGTGCAGTAAAGTCGATTCGATCGGCATCGGGTCTGTTCTCTACCAGGAAGGGGAGTGGTCAAGGGCGCCCACGCTCGCGCTGCCATGCCCGCGCGCCGGGTGGGGCCGGGCGCGCAGGTGGCAGGGGCGGGCGCTGCGGGGTCAGCCGGCCTGGGTCAGGCGCAGCAGCTGGTTGAAGATGTTCTTCTGGTGCATCTCTTCGGTGCCGCCCACGCTGGCAAAGCCCAGCGCGTCCTTGACCAGGGTGGCGATGTCGCCTTCGTGGTAGCCCAGGCTGCCGTACAGCTTGAGCAGGCTGATGGCACTGTGGATGAAGTCCTGTGCGGCGCCGAGCTTGGCGATCGAGCAGCTCATCAGCGCCTGGGGGTCGTTGCCCAGCAGCTGGTCGAGCGCGGCGTACACCATCCAGCGGTTGCGCTCCATGCCCATGGCGATGTCCACCAGGCGCTTCTGCACGTACTGGTGGGTGTCGATGGCGCTGTTGAAGCTCTGGCGGTTGGCCGCGTAGTGCATGGCCTCGGCCAGGAACGGCGTGGGCAGGTTGGCCGCTACCAGGCCGTAGTACGCACGCCCCAGCGAGATGATCCTGATCAGTTGCTGCAGGCCGCGGCCCGGCTCGCCCAGTACCTGTTCGGCCGGCACCGGCAGGTTGTCGAAGTGCAGCGGGCCGGTGGGCAGGTGCTTGTTGCCCAGCTTGTCGTCCGGCTCGCCACGGGTCAGGCCGGGGGTGTCCTTGTCGATGATCACCAGGGCGATGTTGTGCTTGGAGTCGGTGGCCAGGCGGGTCACGATCAGCAGGAAGTCGGCCACCGGTGCATGGGCGATGTTGAACTTGCTGCCGGTCAGCCGGTAGCCGTCCGCGCACGGGGTCAGCAGGCTGTGGATACTGCGCACGTCGGTGCCGGTGCCCGGTTCGGCGATGCCGGTGGCGCTCAGCGCGCCGGCCAGGATCGCGCTCAGGTAGCGGTCCTTCTGGGCGTCGCTGCCGTAGAGCATCAGGGCACGGACCATGCCGGCCTGGGCAATCACCGACAGCAGCAGCTCGGGCGTGCGGATCGACGAGGCCAGGCCTTCCAGCGCGGCACTGAAGCCCCACCAGTCTTCACCCAGGCCGCCGTATTCGAGCGGGATGACCAGCTTCCACAGGCCCGCGTCGCACAGGCGTTGCCAGCCGTAGTGATCGAAACCGGGGGCGGCGCTGCGCCGCGCCTCGGCCAGTTCCACGCCGATGGCGCGGTAGGTCGACAGCAGCGCGAGCTGCTGTGGAGTCCAGGAGAGTTTCATTGAGCGTACCTTTGCAGTCGGTTCGCCGGGGCGCCTGAGCGTCGGCGAACGGTTCGTCCCTGAGCGCCGGCTCAGCCTTCCTGGAAAGCCAGGACCTGATCCTTGAATGCCTGGGGCACAGGCACGGTGGCCTGTTTGTCGTAGTCGAACATCACGTGGTACGACTTGGCCCTGGCCACCACCTCGTGGGTATCGTCCTGGCGGCGCATGGTGTGCTCGATCTCGAAGCTCTTGGTGCCGAATTTCACCACGGCGCTGCTGACCACCAGGGTTTCGCCGTACATGGCCTGCTTGAGGTAGTCGCACTCGCTGCGCACCATGATGTGCGGCAGTTTTTCGCTCTTTGGCAGTTGCAGCAGGTGGTGCATGTAGCAGAGGTAGGCATGTTGCATGTAGTCATAATAGATGGGGCTGCTTACATGGCCCATCGAGTCGGTGTCGCGGTATTTGATTTCAATGACGGTCTCAAAGCCTTTCTGGCTCATGGTGCACTTCCTTTTGTTTGTTCTGTTTGAAGTTGGCGAAATGTTCTTGAAACTTCTCGGCAACTTGTTCGGTCCCTTGAAAGTGGGTTTCAAGTTGTTTCAAATGCTAGGCAAGTTGAACTTGTAAGGCTACTCGCGTTTGTTTGCAGGGAACTCGCTTTCGCGCTGCAGCGCTTGTCTGTCGTGGGGTTGCTGGCTGCTGGTTGTACGCCATGGTTCGTTTGTGGGGGCGGCCTCCAAGGGGGCGTTGAATTGCTCGCATTTCGCCGCCGACAACGAACTTTGGTCATGAATATTTAATATTCCTGGCAATGCGAGCAATCCACGGCGGGTACACGGGCACGGCTCTTGTGTGTGGGGTTTTTAATGCGAGTAGTTGTTCGGCAGGCATTCTTTTAGCATGGCCGCCACTCAGGCGCCGTTGTTGTAGCGGCCCTGTATCGCCATTCAGGGAGTGCAGTGTTCATGACCAATCAAGACAGGGTGGCGGTGGTCACCGGTGCGGCCAGCGGTATTGGCGCGGCGACCGCCCTGCAGCTGGCACGGGAGGGTTTTCAGGTGGCGTGCCTGGACCGTGACGAAGGCGGCCTGGATCGCACCCTGCATGCGCTGGGCCCAGGCCATCGGCCGTTCGCCCTGGACCTGTGCGATGAACAGGCAGTGGCCGCGGTGTTCGCCGAAATCGCCCGGTGGCGCGGGCGCATCGATGGCCTGGTCACCTGCGCCGGGGTGGTCGACACCACGGCATTCGACGACCTGAGCGTGGCGCGCCTGCGTCAGTTGCTGGAGGTCAACCTGCTTGCCACCTTCAGCGTGGTGCAGCACAGCGTGCCCTTGATGCGCGCCGGCGGGCGTATCTGCACCGTGGCCAGCGTCGCCGGCATTCGCGGCGGCGGCCTGGCCGGCACGCTCGGCTACGCCACCAGCAAGGGCGCGGTAATCACCCTGAGCAAGGGCCTGGCGCGCGAACTGGGCCCGCGCGGGCTGACCGTCAATTGCGTCGCCCCGGCGGTGATCCGCACGCCGATGCTCGATGACACCACGCGCGTCGCCGGCAAGCTCGAACAGCTGCACGGCATGACCGCCTTGCGCCGCGAGGGCCGTGCCGAGGAGGCCGCCGAGGTGATCGCCTGGCTGCTGTCGGGCAAGGCCTCGTTCGTCAGCGGCACCACCATCGCCGTGGACGGCGGCCTGGCGATGCTCTGAGGCGCTTTCTTTTCTTCCTTTTCTTCTCTGTACAGGACGTCAACCATGGCAGTTTCCAAGGACAACCCACTGGCGCTTTGCCGCACCTTTTTCTTCATTCCCGGCGCCGACGAGCGCGCGTTGCTGGCGGCACTCGACGGCGATGGCGACGTGCTGGTGCAGGAGCTGGAGGACTTCACCCCACCGGCGCGACGCCCCGAGGCGCGTGCACTGGCGGTGGATATCCTGCAGCGCTGGCGCGCCTGCGGGCGGGTCAGTGCGGTGCGCATCAACCCGTTTGAAACCTGTGGCCACGAGGACCTGGCGGCAGTGATGACTGGCCGCCCGCAGGTGGTGATGATGTCCAAGGTCGAGCGCAGCGAGCAGATGATCGAGCTGGACCAGTTGATCACCGAGCTTGAGGGGCGCCATGGCATCGCTGCCGGCAGCACGTTGATCGTGCCGAACATCGAGACCGCGCTGGGCGTGGTGCGCGCCATCGAGATCGCCGCCGCCAGCCCGCGTATCAAGGCGATGCTGGTGGCCACCGAGGACATGGTGGCCGACCTGGGCGCCGGGCGCAGCCGCGCCGGCACCGAGCTGTATTACCCGCGCTCGCGCTTTCTGCTCGAATGCGCGGCGGCGGGGGTGCTGGCCATCGACTCGCCCTACACCTTTGCCGACGCGCAGGGTGCCGAAGCCGACATGCAGTTCGCCCGCTCCATCGGCTACCAGGCCAAGGGTGTGGTCAACCCGGCGCACGTGGCGGTCGCCAATCGCTACCTCACCCCCGCTGACGCGGACGCCGAACTGGCGCGCCGGCAGGTGGCGGCGTTCGAGGCGGCGGCCCAGGGCGGCAACGTGCGTGCCGAAGTCGATGGCCTGGTGGTGGAAGTGCCCAGCTACCTGCAGGCGCTGCGCTTGCTGGAGCGTTACGAGCAGTTGCAGGCGCGCCAGGCGCTACGCCGCTGAGCTGTGCGGCTGCGCGCGGGCGCGGGCGGTGGCCAGCGGCATGGCCGGCGGGAGGCACAACAGCCCGATCAGCGAGCTGCTGATCGCATCCTCGATCTGCGCCTGGCTCATCTGCGGCGAGTCGAGGATGTAGGCCTTGACCATCGAGGTGATCACCTGGGCCGCCAGCCAGGCGGCCAGGTGCAGGTTGCTGTGAGCCAGCGTGGCCCGCCAGCGGTCCAGCAGGCGCTCGATGGACAGGGTGATGCGGGCCTTGTGCTGCAGGTCGTCGACGCTGCGGCTCAGGTTGGCCAGGTCGGTGTCGAGCAGCCGGTGCAGCTCCGGTTCCTGCTGGTGCAGGTGCAGCAGGGCTTGCACCAGCAGCCTGAGGTGGGCCGGCAGGTCGGCCACCTCGTGGGCGCCGGCGACCTCCAGAATCACCCGGTTCATGGCCTGCGCATGGCGCTCATGCAACGCCGCGATCAATGCATCCTTGTTCGGGAAGTACTGATAGACCGAGCCCACGCTGACCCCGGCGCGCTGGGCCACCAGGTTGGTGTTGGTGCCCTGGTAGCCATGCTTGACCACCACCTTGGCGGTGGAGGTGAGGATGGTTTCGACCATCATCCGCGAGCGGGCCTGGGTGGGGATCTTGCGCGGAAGGTTAAGGTGTTTCACGAATGTCTCCAGAAAGGGCCTGATTGCATTTGTGAGAAAGGCTGCCAGCAGGCAGCGGTGCTCCGACCTTGGAGATTTCTCCCTGATTGCCTGGAGCGCGCCGCCGCTGTGGCAATGCAGCCGATCCAGTACGAGGGCGATTCTTGGCCTTGGAGACGCTTTGGAAAATGCTCTGGTGTGCACTTTATAGTTAGCGATAGGGTCAGCTATCGCCGGCGCAGGCCCCCGCAAACCGGGCAGATCACAGGCTGCGGTCGAGGCCGAAACGTTTCTTCAGCACCTTTTCCAGCAGCCGTTTGGGCAGCACGCCGGCCAGCAGCGGCAAGGCGCGGCTGCCGTTGCCCAGGCGCAGCAGGTCGGGCGGGGTACGCTGCTGTACGGCCTTGAGCAGGCCCTGGGCGAACGCGCTGGCGGGGGTCGGTCTGTCCTGCGAGGCGCGGGCGCGGGCGCGCACCTGCTCGCGCAATGGCCACCACGGCGAGTCTTGCGCCAGCACCTGCTCGGCCTCGCGCCCGGCATTGCTGGCGAAGCTTGAGGCGATGGCGCCGGGCTGCACTTCCATCACGCCGATGCCGAACGGCGCCAGTTCCAGGCGCAGCGCATCGCTGAGCGCATGCACCGCCGCCTTGGATGCGCAATAGGCGCCGGCGAACGGGGTGACCAGCACACCCGACACGCTGCCGATGTTCACCACCAGGCCGCGATTGCGTCGCAGCAAGGGGAACAGTGCACGGGTCACACCGATCAGTGCGAACACGTTGGTCTCGAACTGGCGCTGCATGGCCTCGACACCGCCGTCCAGCAGCGGCCCCATCGCGCCGTAGCCTGCGTTGTTGATCAGGATGTCGAGGCCGCCATGGGCCGTTTCGATGGCGTCGGCCAGGCGCACCAGGGCGTCCTCGTCGTTGACGTCCAGCTGGCGGCTGCTGAAGCCGGCCTTGATCAGCGTGGCGACGTCATCGGCCTTGCGCGCGGTCGCCCACACGTCGTAGCCGGCGGACTTGAAGCTGTCGGCGAGGGCGCGGCCGATGCCGCTGGAGCAACCGGTGATCAGGACGACGGGCATGGAAGGGGGCTCTCCTCAGAATGTGGTGTTCGGTCAGGGCTTCGATCAGCCGGGTGATGCTCGTGGCGCACACCACGAGGTTGGGGCCGGCGACGGGCAACAGGATATGTGAAGGCAGATAGTGCAGCGACAGGCTCTGGAACAGGAGGGTCAGGGCCGGTTCTTGCGGGTGATCCTCGAACAGGTCGACGTTGAAATAGTGGAAGTCGACCTGAGGATGTTGACTGCCAAGCCGTGCAACATGGGGATGCATCGTGCGGCAAGGCGGGCAACTGGCCGAGCCCACCATGACCATGGCCGGGCGTTGGCGTGTGCAATCATCGAGCAGCGCCTGGAGCTGGTCGAGGCGGGTCACGGGCCTGAGTGACATGGTGGTGCCTCCTGCAAGATTTCCGGTGCGCTCCATTCAACCCCGGCTGGCGTGTCTCAGGTAACTGACAAAAATACTAGTTGGCAAACCCACCCTGCAGGTGTTCGGCACGAAATTCCAGGGTTTGTGGACGGTAGCCTGAGCGCAGGGGGGGCAGGGGCAGGCAGTCGTGCCAGCTGGCCTCGGGCTGCAGGTCGCCGGGGCCGCGGTAGCGCGGTGCGGCGTAGGTGTTCTCGGCCAGGTTGACGGTGTCGCCGGGGGCGTAGGCGGCCACGCGCCAGCGCAGCTCGACCAGCGGCACGCGGTTGGCGTTCTTTATTTGTACGCGCAGCGGCCGGTCGGCCGGGCAGGCGTCGGTGGCGTAGTCCAGGCGCAGTTCCAGGCGGGCCAGCTGGCTGGCCTCGCGGTTGTCCAGCCACACCACCCACAGGCCCACCAGGCCCAGGCCGAGCAGCGCGGCCATGGAGATCGGCAAGGCCTTGGCCGGGTAGCGCAGCAGCAGGACCAGCCAGGTGAGGATGAGCAGGATACCGATGAACATGGAGGGCGCCTTGGGTGCGGATGAAGGATCATCCTACCCTGATAAAAGCATCGCGGGTCAAGCCCGCTCCCACAGGTTCGATGGCGACCGTTGTGGGAGCGGGCTTGACC
>NZ_JASCPN010000009.1:0-134164 GCF_029960155.1 Pseudomonas sp. PS01300
GGTCAAGCCCGCTCCCACGTGTTCATCACTGCCTTTGTGGGAGCGGGCTTGACCCGCGATAGGTGCGCCGCGATCCAAGCCTATGCTTGTACCGTTTTGCCCACCACGCAATCAGAAGATGTAGTCAGTCGTCAGGAAACTCGACTCGCGGTTGCGGATGATCTGGCTGATCAGCTGCTTGTTGGCCTCCTGGAACTTGGTGGCCACCAGGGTGCGGATCGAGAACACGCGCAATGCGTCATGCACCGACAGGGTGCCTTCGGCCGAGTTCTTGCGCCCGTTGAAGGGGTAGGTGTCCGGCCCGCGCTGGCACTGGGCGTTGAGGTTGATGCGCCCGACCTGGTTGGCGAAGGTGTCGACCAGCCGGCCCACGGTGGCCGAATTGGTGCCGAAAATGCTCAACTGCTGACCGAAATCCGAATCCAGCACGTAGTCGATCACTGTCTGCAGGTCGCGGTAGGGCACCACCGGGATCACCGGCCCGAACTGCTCTTCGTGGTACACGCGCATCTGCGGGTTCACCGGGTACAGCAGCGCCGGGTAGAAGAACGAACCGCGGCTCTGGCCGCCGCCCTGGTTGATCACCTTGGCACCGTGGGCTACTGCATCGGTTACCAGGCCGCCCAGGTAGTCGACCTTGCCTGCTTCGGGCAACGGGGTCAGGCTGACGCCCGGGTCCCATGGCATGCCGGGCTTGAGGTCGGCCAGCTTGCGCTGGAACTTGTCGAGAAAGGCGTCCACCACCTGCTCGTGCACGAACAGGATCTTCAGCGCCGTGCAGCGCTGGCCGTTGAACGAGAGGGCGCCGGTGACCGCCTCGTTGACCGCGTTGTCCAGGTCGACCTCGGGCAGCACGATGCCCGGGTTCTTGGCGTCCAGCCCCAGCGCGGCGCGCAGGCGGTGCGGGCGCGGGTGAAGCTTCTTCAGGTCGCTGGCGGCCTTGTTGGTGCCGATGAAGGCGAACACGTCGACCTTGCCGCTGGCCATCAGCGCGCTGACGGTCTCGCGGCCACGCCCGTAGATGACATTGATCACGCCGGCCGGGAAGCTGTCGCGAAACGCCTCCAGCAACGGGCGAATCAGCAGCACGCCGAACTTGGCCGGCTTGAACACCACGGTGTTGCCCATGATCAGTGCCGGGATCAAGGTGGTGAAGGTCTCGTTGAGCGGGTAGTTGTAGGGGCCCATGCACAGCGCCACGCCCAGGGGCGCGCGACGGATCTGGCCGAGGGTGTCCTGCTCCAGTTCGAAGCGACTGGAGCGCCGGTCGAGTTCCTTGAGGGCGCCGATGGTCTCGACGATGTAGTCGCAGGTGCGGTCGAACTCCTTCTCGGAGTCCTTGAGGTTCTTGCCGATTTCCCACATCAGCCACTTGACCACCACCGCGCGCTGCTCGCGCATGCGGGCCAGGAACGCCTCGACATGCTGGATGCGCTCGGCCACGCGCATGTTCGGCCACACGCCGCGGCCCTTGTCGTAGGCACGCACGGCGGCGTCCAAGGCGGTGAGGGCGGTATCGGCGTCCAGCAGCGGGGCGCTGCCGAGTATCACCTGCTGCTCACCGTCGTCGGTCTTGAGCCACACCGGGCTGCGCACCGTGGCCAGCGGGCCTTCCCAGCGGTGCAGTTGCCCATCCACCAGGTAGTCGCGCTGCTCGAGCGGGTCGCCCAGGCGATAGGCCTCGGGGATATCCGTGGCAGCGGGAAACAGCGAGTCCAGACGATCCATGACGCAATACCTCTTTTCCATGGTGAATGAAACGGTTCAGCCGAGCATAACGCCGGCCCCGGCACAAAAGCCAGCCTGGGCCCGGGTGCGCTCCGGGCCGGCGCCCGCCTGTCAGTCGATGGTGCCTCGCGCCACTCCCTCGGTCAGGGTTCTGCGCAGGTCGACGAGGCGTTGTTCGTACACCTGCCGCAAGCGCTGCGCCTCCACCAGCAGTTCACCTTCGCTCAGCGTTTCGGCTGCCTGCTCCAGGCTGTCGTCCAGCGCTGCCCGCGAGGCGGCGAACTGTGCGGCGAAGCGTTCGCGCAAGTGGTGCTCCCATGCAGGGTAGACCGGTTCCTCTTCATGGTTCATGGCCAGTACTTCGTCCAGGCCGTGGGAGGTGGTCGGGTCAACCGCCAGCAGCAGGTTGCGCTGCTGTTCTATCCAGGCTTCGCCCGGCAGCGGCATCACATCGACCAGTGCGTCGATGATCACCGGCTCGTCGGCACGCGCCGCCTGGGCCAGGTCCAGGCCCGGCAGGCGGGTGATACGTTTGAGCGCCCACTGGTAGAGCGTCGCGTAGCTGTCTTCGGACATGTTGAACGAAAGGCTCAGCACGCCGAAGCCGAGCTTTCTGAGACGCACGTGGTTGACGATGGTCGCCAGCAAGGTGCGCGAGCGGGTTGCCAGGTCCGGGATGGCCAGGGCCTGTGACACCTCGCCCAACTGTTCGAGGTCGAGCAGGGTGCCGCCTGTGCGGGCGAGAATCTGCTCACGCAGGGGCGCATTGGCGTCCATCCAGGTCAGCAGGCGCCACAGGCGGCGCCGGTAGGTCAGTGGGGCGACGATGTAGGGCGGGCTGTCGAACATGGCACGCAGGTCCCGGAAGAACCCCGACGGCAGGCTCTGCTGCAGTCGTTGCCAGCTGGCCCGCTGTTGTGGCGTGGCGTCGTCGAGCAGTTCGTTGTAATCGATCTCGGCCACCAGCAGGTCGATACGGTGGGTGGTGTAGTAGGCATCGGCCGCCTGCAGGGCAGCATCGCTCAGCGGATTGTGTTCCAGGCGCAGCGCCCGGGCCAGCGGAGGTGAGAGGATGGCGGTCGGTGGCAGCTCCTGCAGCTGGTTGCCGGACAGGTCCACCAGGTTCGGCGCGTCCAGCTGATCGAGCCCTGCCGGATAGGTCGCCAGGCTGCAGTTGTACAGGTCCACGCCCTGCAGCCGGTTCAGGCGGGCGAAGTCGGGCGGGGTTGCCAGCGGGTTGTTCGCCAGGCTCAGGTCGCGCAACTGCGGGTAACCTTCGAGGGCGTGCTGCAGGTGCTCGTCCCAGACCAGGCGGTTGTTGGCCAGGTCCAGCACGCTGAGCCGATCACCCAGCCCGGTGGGCAGGCTGGTGAGTTCGCAGCCGTTCAGGCTGACGCGCTGCAGCTGGGTGAAGTGGCGCAGGAAGGCGTCAGGCAGCCGGGTCAGGGAGTTCTGCTCCAGTGACAGCTCATTCACGTGATCGAAGTTGGCCTCCAGCACAGGGAAGCTTTCCAGGTCGCCGTCGGTCAGGTCCAGGTAGTCCAGGTTCAGCTGAACGATGGCTTCGCCATCGGCGACCTCGCGCACCGACAGGCGCTGCCAGGCGGCGATGGTTTCTTCCCGCGCTGATTGCCGGGCTGTACTGGGCAGGGCCCACAGGGTCAACGCGCTTTTCAGGCGTTGCAGGGTTTGTTCGAGCGTGCGCAAGCGCGCCTGTGCCGGAATCTCGCTGGCCTCCCAGGCCGCCAGTGTGGCACGCGCCTCTTCGCCGCTGGCATGCGGGTAGAGCGTGCGGTAGCGGGCCTCCTGTGAAGAGCTGGCAGCCGACACCGGCGGGTAGCCGGGGCGGTCACTGCCGCCCAGCAGGCGTGCTTCGCTGGCCCAGCCGCGGACCTCGCCGGACCACAGCCAGGTGGCAAGTTCGCCGCGGGGGCGTTCGAGCATCGACAGCACGCGTTGCTGCAGCGCCGCCCTGGTGTCCAGGCCCAGCACCTGGCGATAGCGGGGAGCGATGCTGTCATGCAGGGCCGCGAACAGGTCGTCGCCGGGCGCGTGCAGCGGGAGGTCGTCCTTGCAGGCCTGGTAGCCTTCTGCACCGTGCACCAGAACCCTGCGCTGCGCCTGGGTGGCACGACCCACGCGCTGCAGCAGAGGGCCGCGCGGGCCACCACTGCGTGCTTCCAGCACGACCGAGGCGTCCCAGCCAGGGGCGTGCTCCAGGCACAACAGCGCCAGGCGCGTGCTTTGCGGCGTCGCCAGGGCTGGCCAATACAGGCCTTCGGTCGCGCGTACCAGGGGAACACGGGCGGCCAGCGTGGCGGCCTCTTCCAGCAATTTGGTGGGGATGGCTGCCGGTGGCACCCAGCGTGCCAGCCGGGCCGGGCCGACAGTGTCCAGCAGGCTGCGGGCCAGCACCGGGCTCAACCCGGGCAAGCGTGCGCACAGGGCCGTGATGTGCGGCTGCGGGGGCACCAGGGCCAGGTAACGCTGCTCGAACAGGGCCTTGCCGACGCTGCCCGTGACGTTTTCGGCGCGCAGTTGCCGGGCGATCCTGAGCCGTTGCAGCGTATCGGCCAGCAAGGGTGGCAGGCCCAGATTGGCGGCGTGCAACCGACGCAGCGCGTCTTCGCGGGTGCCGCTGACCTGGCAGGCCTGTTCGAGTTCTGCATCGCTCAGGCCTTGCGCAAGCGGGCCCAGACGGCGCAGCAGGGTGGCCCGCGACCAGCTCAGCGGCTGTTCATGCACGCTGCGCCAGGCACCCTGGCCGTTGTGCTCCAGCGCGGGGCGATAGGCGTCTTCACGCTCGGGGTGGCGCAGTTGCCATTGCTGCTGGTGCGCATCGAACTGCTGCTCGTACAGGTCGGCGCCGAGCCTGATGTAGTGCCGGTCCGCGTGCCGGTACTGGCCCTGGTCGTTGGCTGTCACCTCGGCGGGTAGCGACGTGTCCAGCCGGTAGGGTGCCAGGTCGGGCAGGTACAGGCGCGTACTGCCATCGGGCAGCGGCACTTCGATCAACGCATCGACCAGCGCTGGTGCTGCCTTGAGCGCCAGCACCGAACCGGCCAGCATGCCGGCAGTGATCGCCACCGACTGCAGGTGCGCCATGGCGCCCTCGACGTCGCCGTCCTGCCAGTCCTCCACGCCTTCATACACCTCCTTGATCAGCTGTACCGCAGTGACCGCCAGCATGACCGGGCCCAACGCGGGAACGAACATCGCCGCGGCATTGAGCACGTTCAGCGCGCGTGTCTCCCATTGTTCCAGGCGGGCCTTGCGCGCTTTCTCGTCGGCTTCAGCGGTGGGCACCATCAGTACCCGTGCTTCATCCTTCAGGCGTTGCAGGTGGCGGTCCTGCAGCACGCCGAACAGCTCGCCGGCAACCGGGGCAAGGCTCAGGTACAGGCTGTCCTGCTCCTGCGAGTGCCACGGTCCGTCCTTGTCGACCACCTGCCGGGCCAGGTTGTGTCCGAGCACATCGAACAGGTGTTGCTGCTGTTGCAGCGGTACGTAGCGCTGAAACAGTCTGCGAAACCCGGGGTGGTTGAGGCGCCCTTTGAGGTAGCGCTCCAGCGCCGGCATCGACGCATGCTCGGTGAGGGCATCGTCCGGGTCGCCGGGCAGGTACAGCAGCAGGCTGTCTGCCTGCTGCTCAGATGCCAGGGCAAACAGCAGGATGTCGTGCAACGGTACGCCGCTCATGCTCAGCAGGCTGGCCTGCACTGGCGGGGCCTCGGCGCCTGCTGCGGCGGGCGCGTCCAGCAGCGCCAGCAACCGGCGGCTGGCGGTTGGCCCGATGCGCTGGCGCGCTTTCGCCACGGTGACCTCCAGGCGCAGCAACTGGCGATTGGCATCGATCGAGTCGCGACGCACCCCGTCTTGCGTGGCAGGTGTTTCGAACACTGCCTGCAGGTGCTGCTGGTAGCGGGCGCCCAGGTCCAGTTCGCGGCACAGGCGGGCGAACACGGCCGGTGACAGGCGATGGCGGGTATAGCGGTAGGCAAGGCCGGCGTCGGTCAGGTCGAGGTGGAAATGGCCTTGCAGGGTGATCGCACTCTTGCCGAGGAAGGTCACGTCGTCACCGAAGTTCTGCAGCGCTGCCTGCAGCAGGCTCTGCTTCTGGTAGGTGGTACGTGTGGCGAGCTGCCAGAGGTCGGCCTCTTCGTGAAACTGCACCAGGTCGGTGGTGTGCAGGTTCAGGGTTTCGCCAAGTTCGGCGTCAAGGCGCGCCTGCAGCAGCGGCTCGGCAAATGCCAGCAACCCCTGGAAGGCCTTGAGGGTGCCTGCCAGTGTCTGGCTGGCCCGCCGATAGCGACGCCTGGCTGCACGCACGGCGTCACGCTGATCGGGCAGGCCGTTGGCCAGCCAGTCCGGTTCGGCATCGGGGATGACATGGGTCAGGGCCAGATGGCGCCGAATGTCTTCGGCGTCCTGGGCGCTGGTGTGTTTCAGCCAGGTGGGCAGGCGCTGGACGATGAACGGTGAGTGGGGAATGCGTGAAGGGGAGGTAGGCATGGTCGTGCTCCGGTCGGTGGACCGACAGCACAACCGATCAGCCGGGCGAAGCGGTGGTAGTTATCTGTTGGAGGCAGTGTCCAGGGTGCTCTGGCGCGCCTCGCGCAGCGACGCGTAGCCGACCCTGGGCACGCCCGCCAGGCGCTGGTCGAGCAAGGCCTGCAAGGACTCGCCACTGCCCAGGTAGGCATCGCCGAAGTCGTGGCTGCCCAGGGCACTGGGGTGCGCCACCACTTCGAGCACGCCATGGCGTGGGGCCAGGCCGTCACGCAGGTCGACCGGGGTACACACATGGTCGGCGGTCAGCCTGGCCAACTGGCGCAGGCGCTGGTTGAGCAACGTCTTGAACAGGCGTTTTGCCGGGCCGATGTTGTGCCCCACGTTGCGTGCCAGGCGTATCGGCACCCCTTCGCGGGCGGCGAAGCGGGCGACGATTTCGCCGATGGGCCACAGGTTGTGCACGTGCTGGTGGGAGTCCAGGTGGCTGGGGGTCAGCCCATGGTCCAGGCAGCGCTGCCATTGCGCGGCCAGTTCCTCGTGCACCGCCTGGCGGGCCGCGCGCCCCAGCCACAGGCGCTTGCGCGACAGGCCCAGGTCGAACTCGCCCTCGGCATTGCAGAACTGCGCCAGCGCGCGGATCGGCTCGCTCAGCGGGCGCCCGTAGGTCAGGTTGAAATGCAGGCCCACGCGCCCGCGCAGGGCCGGTTGCTGGGCCAGCGCGCAGGCGGCCTTGAATGCCGGCATGCTGGCCATGGCGGTGGCAGAGCTGATCAGGCCGCACTGGAACGCGCGCAGAATCACCGCGTTGGTGTGTTCGTTGAGGCCAAAATCGTCAGCGTTGACTATGACTTGGGACGGCATCCGGGCGCTCCTGTGCTGTGCGTGTGGCAGTGGGGGAAGTGGCAGGTGCCGGCACGGGCTGCTGTTGGCGGCGTTTGAGCCAGGGCTTGATGCGTTGCCACAGGCGCAGCGCCATGCCCAGGCACAGGCCCGACGGGCGCCAGCTGTAGAAACTGTGGCGCAGGTGCTCGACCTGGCCGGTCATGCGCTCATGCAGCTGGTGGCTGGAGTTCTCCAGGCTCACCCTTGAAGCGTCGATCCACGTCCAGCCTTCGTCCAGCCCCCAGTCGATCCATTCCTGCAGCAGCACCCGGCCGCTGCCAAGGTCGGCATACTGCGGCACGAAGGCGAGGTTGTAGTCGTACAGGCGGCCCCGTTCGAGCAGGCCCAGGCGGTAGCTGATGCAGCGCCCGTCCAGTTCCAGCACCACCAGGCGCAGACGGCCATCGGCCGCCAGCGCGGTGAAGGCCTGGAACATCCATTGGCGCTGTGTGGGCACCGAGAAGATGCCGACCCCGTCGTCGCCTTTCCAGCTCACGGCCTCGACCGCGCTGACGGCTTCCAGCCAGGAAGCTGCGTTGGCTGTATCGGGGGTTACTCGGCGCACCTGTGCACCGCAGGCGGCGATGCGCTTGCGCGCGCGGCGCAACTTGTAGCGTGGGTCGCCACTGACTTCCTGGCGGTCGGTCTCGCTTATCTGGTGCACCGGCGCACGGCAGGCGGTGCGCTGTTCGTGGGTGGAACTGCGGCGTGCCCACTGCTGCAGCCAGGGCGAATCGCCCGTTACCTCGTTGAGTTGCAGCAGGGCATGGGGCAGGCGCGTGCGAATGGCTGCCAGTACCTGGCCGGCGGCACTGGTCGGCAGGTCGATGAGCAGGCCGATGCGGTCGCTCATGGGGTAGCCCAGGTGGTGCAGCACGGCAAAGTCCAGCGGCCCGTGGCGCTCAAGGGTGCGGACCAACGGCAGGCACAGCACCAGGCGTCCTTGTGCGTGCCCCAGCAGTACCTGCAGGTGCTGGCTGGCCGGCAAGGCAGCCTCGGCGGCGCGCAGCCAGGCCAGGCTGTTGAAGGGGGTGGCATCGGGCAGCCGCTCGCGCAACTGCTCGTAGGCGTCGGCGGGGAAGTCGTCGGCACGCAACGAGGCGTGCCAGGTAAAGGTCAGGGTCATCGGTTCAGGACACCGTGGCAGTAGTGCTGCGCGGCGCCGGTTTGCGCAAGGCATCCAGGCGCGAGCCGCTGTAGCGCGTTTCGCGGAAGAATTTCCAGCGACCGAACAGGCAGTACACGTGCATCACACGGCCCTGCTCGACGTAGCCCATGCGCAGGTGCAGCTTGAGCGCCGGAATGTTGTGGGTCTCGCACACGTCGACCACCTTGTCGCAGCCCTGTTCGGCCATGGCGCGCCACAGGGCCAGTTGCAGGTCGACCGACAGCGACGTACCCCAGTACTGGCGCGCCAGTTCACCGCCGAACTCGAAGAACTCGCCCGGCTCGACCGGGAACCAGCAGCCATAGTAGTGACGGTCGTGGTAGTGACGCGGGCTGCCCCAGATGAAAGCCACCACGTGGCTGTCTTCGTCCAGGAACATCAGCCCGGTATGCCCTTCGGCGGCCAGTTCACGCATGGTTTCGACTCGGTCGCCGAAGTGCTTGGCAAAGCCTTGCACGTTGTGCACCGTGATGCGCTCCACGCGTAGTGGCGCATAGGGCTTAAGGGTATGCGGCGGCACCGGGCTGACCAGGTCGCGCTCCATCCACAGCAGCTCCCAGTGAAAGAACACGTAGCGCTTGTACGCGCTGCGAAGGGTGGCGCGCAGGCCTTTCTGGTGTACGCGCTGGCTGAACTTGCTGACGATATTCATGGTGGCTCCCGTATCCGGCAGGGGAAGAGATCTTCGGCACTGTGTTCATGAGGCGCTCCATCGCAGGGCAAACAGGGTCTGCCCGGGCAGTTCGAAACGTACCTGGCCGTGCTGGCAATCCAGTGCCGCGGCGCGTGGCTGGTTGTCTGGCCCGAACAGGGTGAGCGTGGCAGCGGCCTGCGGGCATCGGCTGGCCGGGGTGGCGAAGCTGACGTGTTGCAGGCGTTCGCCCTTGTTGACGCCCAGCAGGCTGCGCTGTGCGCCGCGTGCCATGGCCAGTGCATCGACCTCGAAGGCGTCGTTGTCCAGGTGCAGCACCTGGTCGAGCCAGTGCTGGGCGATGAACTGCTGGGCCAGGCCCACCGGCTTGAGTTCGAAGCGGTTGTTGCCCAGCACCTTGACCATGCCTTTGGGCCACTCGGGCTCGTCGGCGATGTGGAACCAGTTGAGCATGTCCAGCAGGCCGTCCTGGGAGGCATTGATGACCACCGAGGCCCACCATACGCCGGCATAGTGGGTGTTCTGCTCGTACAGGCTCAGGGTCGAGCCACTGGACAGGTTGGTCTGGTCGAGCAGCAGCGCCTTGCGCGGGCGACCGTTGGCGTCCAGCCCCACCAGTTCGGCGGCGCGGCGTACCGAGTCGCGGTAGGTGCGGGTGGCGAGCAGGTCGCGGACCATCCACTCGTGCCAGGCCATGGCGTCGATCTGCGGTTCGAATTCCTTGAGCAGGCGCCGTGCCCAGTCCAGGCCGACGCGCTGCGCCGCATCGCCGCGCAACGGGCCGTTGACCAGCCGCGAGCTGGCCGGCATGGCGATGCGCACGCCGGCTTCATGGGCGCCGGGGTAGGCGCGCACACGCTGGGCCATGGCCGCGAAGAAGGTGCGGTAGGTGGCGTAGTCGGCGTAGTTGAGGTTGGGTTCGTCGGCAAAGGCGATGTAATGCAGGCCCTTGCCGCCCAGGGCGACGCTGGTGGCCAGCCAGTCGTCCAGCGCGCCATCGTTGGCGCGGCTGCGCATCAGGTCGGACTTGCGCCCGGTGGCGGCCATCAGGGTGATGTCGTGGTGAATGCCGAAGCGTTCCTGGTACAGCTGGCGAAACGGCAGTTCGTAGCGCGGCTTGCGTGCCAGCACGTCGGCAAAGGTGTAGTAGCCGGCGGCCTGCAGTTGCAGCGCATCGATCACCGCATGGCTGGACGGTGGCGGCATCACGTAGGGCAGGTTGTTGCCCAGCCTGGGCGTGGGGCCCAGTACCTTGGCACTGCTGCGCAGGCTTACCTGGCCGTCGCGGTGCACCAGTGGGGCGAGGTCCTGGGGGCGCAGGGCGAACAGGTTGGCGCTGCCGTCCAGCCAGAAGGCCACCTTGCCGGTGCCTTCGAAGTTCAGGCGCCATGTCTGGTCCTGGGCGCTTGCGGGCAGATTCACCTGATCGAACTGCCAATAGGCCCGGTGTTCGAGCAGCGCCAGCCTGAGGCGCTTGCCATCGTCCACGCGCTCCAGGGTCAGGTTGCGCACGCCGTCGTGATACTTGCCGGCAAGCACCGCCGTTTCACCGGCTTTCACGCGAAAGTACAGGGTGGTGGCGCGGTCCGTTTCGAGGCTGAAGTGCACCTTGGCGGGGGCGAACTGGGCGCCGGTGGTATCGTCGTATTCGAGGCGGTAGCGCCTGAAACTGTAGCCGGGGATGGCCACCTGGTAGGTGCCGGTGCCGGCGGTGAGTGGCCAGCTCAGCTGGCCGCGGCCTTCATGGGGGGCAATGATGCGTTGCGCATCGAGCTTGCCGGTGGCGTCGAGCAGGTACACCTGTTCCTGGTTGGCATCGGCCTGCCAGGCCGGCACCCAGCTCAGTTGCAGCGGGGCGCTGCGCTGCGGCGCCAGGTACAGGCTGCCGTCGCGAATGTCCGGCCAGCGCAGGGTGGCGGCGTGGGCAGTGGCGGCCAGCAGCAGGCCGGGTAACAACATCCATGTACGTTTCATACCGTTCTCCGTTGCAGCATCTGGCGCAAAGGCAACAGATCGCCAGGCAACACAAACAAGGTCCGCAGCAACGGTACGCCGCTCAGCCTGCAGTACAGCACGAGCATGGCCACCGTCACCCCAAGGTAGGCGATGGAGGAGGCCAGGGCCGCACCCGCGATGCCAAAACGGGGAATCAGGACCACGTTGAGAATCAGGTTTGCCGCCGCGCCCACCCCCATCATCAGCGAGACCGCGCCGGGGCGATTCTTGCCCAGCAGGTCCAGGCGCAGGATGCTTGCGTAGCACAGGCCGAACAAGCCGGGAAGCAGTGCCAGCAGGGCCGGGTAGGCCGGCTGGTAGGCCGCGCCGAACAGGGTGACGATCAGCCATTCGCCCACCAGGGCCATGCTCAGGCAGGCCCCCAGCATCACGGTGGCAGTCAGGCGCAGGGCCAGCGGGGTGAGCTTGTCCATGCCGGCATCCTGCTGCAGCAGGCGCTTCATCAGCGGGGTAGTGACGGCCTCGGGGATGATCAGCAGCAGTTCGGCGGCGGCGCTGGCCATGGCGTAGTGCCCCAGGGCGGCGCTGCCCAGGAAGGCACTGATGAACAGGTAGTCCGAGCGCAGGATGACCTGCTGGAACAGCACGTCCGGGTGGCTGCGCGCACTGTAGGCCAGCAGCTCGCGCTGCCCGCCGCGGTTCCAGCACAGCGTGATGTCGTGCTGGCGGCCCAGCCACACCAGGCCCAGCAGCGCGACCAGCCCCAGGCCCAGCAGCCAGCTGATCAGCGCGGCCTCCAGCGCGGCGTGCTGCCACATCCAGAACATGCCCACGAACAGCAGCAGCGGCACCAGCGATTCGGTCAGGCGCAGTGCGTTGAATGCGCCCACCCCGCCGGTGGCGTTGTGCAGGGTGAGCAGGCCGCTCTTGAGCACCGTCAGCGGCACCGCCAGCAGCAACAGCCAGGCCAGCAGGCCCAGTTGCAGGGTCACTTCCAGTTCAGTGCCGAACTCGCGCATCAGCGCCACGCAGATCAGGGTCAGCACCCCGGCCAGCAGGCACCCGTAGATCAGCACCTGGCTCAGCAGCAGGCCCATCGAGCGTTGCTGCGCCGCCTGATAGCCCACCGCGGTGTTCAGCCCGCCGCTGGTGGCGGCACTGATCAGGTCGGGCAGGGTGCTGAGCAGGGCGAACAGGCCGCGCTCGCTGGGCCCCAGGATGCGCGCCAGCAGCACGTTGCGCGCCAGGCGCAGGGCGATCATCGCCAGGCGTGTGCCCATGCTCAGCAGCAGGTGGCGCAGGTAGTTGCCTCGACTCATGAGCGGCCTCCGCGGCTGATGCGCCAGGCCAGCAGCGAGGGGCGGCTGGCGTTGCGCTGGCTCACGCCGATGCGCGGCAAGGCCAGTGGGTCGTCATGACCCTGGCAGATCCCGGCGCGGGTGCTCAGGGCGAAGGGGTAGCGATGGGCGGCCAGGCGCGCGCGTACCCGGGCGTCATGGTCGCCGTTGGGGTAGCAGTACACCGGCAGCGGCTGCTGGCAGCCTTGCTGCAAGGCGTGGTGGCTGCGGCTGAGTTCTTCATCCAGGCGCTGGTTGTCCAGCCCCGGCAGCAGCGCGTGACTGGCCCCGTGCGGGCCGAAGCTGATCAGCCCGGAGCCTTCCAGTTCGCGCACCTGCTGCCAGTCCAGGGCCTGGGGCAGGGATTCGGCCGGGCAGGCGTCTGTCAGTTGGTGCAGGGCGGCCGGGCTCAGGGTCTTGAGGCTTTGCAGGTAGCCGGCCAGCGCCTGGCTGCGGGCGTTGGGCCGCTGGTTCATGAAGTAGGCAGCCGGCAGCGGCCGGCCGATCTTGCGCAACGCCTCGATCAGGGTGTGGCGCGGGCCTTCGCCATGGCTGCCCCACAGGGTTTCGCCCAGGCTCTCCCACCAGAAGCGCTGGCGGCTGCCGATGTAGTCGGTGGACAGGAAGATGCTGGCCGGTACCTGGTACTGCTGCAGCAACGGGAACGCATTGAGCGCGTTGTCGCGCCAGCCGTCGTCGAAGGTCAGGGCAACCTTGGGGCGGCTGTCGCCCCTGGGCTGCTGATGGTCCTTGAGCAAGTCCATCAGGTGCACGCAATCGAAGTGCTGGCGCAGCCAGCGCAGCAGGCGCTCGAAGGCCTGCGGGCCCACGCACAGTTCGTTGCGATGGGGCAGGGCCGCGCTGGCGTCGTCGGCCAGCACCCGGTGCAGCATCAGGATGACCCCGGCGCCGCGCAGCTGGCTGCGGCCCTTCGGGGAGTGCAGGTACAACCAACCGCTGGCGCGCTTGAGACTGGTCTTGATCGGCATGAAGGCACTCATCGGGTCTGGTCGGGGTTCCATTGGTTGTAGCTGTGCCCGCGCAGGAACTGCCACAGGCCCACGCTCATGCCGGCCAGGGTCACCAGCACGAAGGCGGCCAGGCGAAACGGCTTGGGCAGGCGGTGGCCCTTGTCCAGCAGGCCGACCACGGCGATGGCATAACCCAGCAGCTGGGCGGCCAGGGTCAGGCGATAGAAACCGTGGCCGTCGAGCAGCCACAGGTTGGCCAGCAGCAGGGGCACCAGCAGCACGGGGGCCAGGCGGCGTACCAGCTTGTGGCTGATCAGGGCGATGGCGTAGAGCCCGTGGCGCAGCGGGTTGAGCAGTTCGCGCCGGGCCGCCAGGCTGATCAGCCCGCCGACGGTGACGCGCTGGCGGCGGCTGAACTGGCGCTCGGCCTCGTCCACGCCGTAGTCCAGCACCCTGGCCTGGTCGACGTAGACCACGCGCTTGTGTGCCACCGGGGCGCAGGTATTGATGAAGAAGTCGTCGTTGACCCGGTCCGGGATCGGCTGGTACAGCTCGCGGCGCAGGGCCTGCAGCGCACCGTCGGCCGACACCGTGCAGCCGGTGCGGCTCTCTACCCGGCGCAGCCAGGCTTCGTAGTGGCGGTACAGGCTCTCGCCCAGGCTCAGGCCCTTGCCCGCCACCGGGATGGTCATGTTGCCCACGGTGCCGCCTACCTCGGGGTCGGCGAAGGGCGCGAGCAGTGCGGCGAAGGTGCCCTCCACCCAGTGCACGTCGGCATCGGTGAACACCAGAATGTCGCCGCTGCAGTGCTCGACGGCGGCATTGAGCACGCGGTTCTTGCCCATCCGTGGCAGGTCCAGCACCAGGATGCGCGGGTCGTCGAAGGTGCGCGCCAGGGCCACGGTCTGGTCACTGGAGCCGTCGCTGGCCACCACGATCTGCAGGCTGGCGAGCGGGCAGTCCTGCTCCAGCAGGTTGCGCAGCTTGTTCTCGATGTTGCGCGCCTCGTTGTGCGCCGCAACCACCACGCTGACCCGTTGCGGCGGCAGCGGCGGCGGGGTGTGCCGCGGGAACAACGGCCCCACCAGTGTGAGCAGCAGCGGGTAGCCCAGCCAGGCATAGAAAGGCAACAGCAGGCAAAGCCAGAAAATGAACTCAGCCACGTGCGGGCCTCCTTGCGTTCCAGTTGAACAGGCTGAGCACGAAGGCCGCTCCAGCCAGGTGCAGGCGAACCCAGTGCAGGCCCCACAGTTGCAGGGTGAACACCGGGTCGCGGTGTTTGAGACTCTGGCGCAGGGTCAGCGCCAGCGCCGGCAGGCTGGTGAAGAACAGCAGCAGCATTGCCAGATGCGGAAAGCCGTCGAGCAGCGCGGACAATGCCAGCGCATCGAGCACCCAGGCCCCGAGGGACAGCAACGGGAAGCGCAGCAGGCGCAGGCTCGCGCCATTGCTGCGCAGCAGTTGCAGGTTGCTGCCCTGGCGCCACAGCTCCTTGCCCAGCCATTCGCTCCAGCTGCCCTCGTAGCCCCAGTGCAGCACCACCGGTGCGCGCAGGGCCAACAGGCGGGCACCGGCCTGGCCCAGGCGCCAGGTGAAGTCCTTGTCTTCGCCGGTGCGCAGGGTTTCGTTGAAACCGCCCACCCGGTCGAACCAGTCGCGGCGCATCAGCAGGTTGGGGGTGGGCAGCCATTGCATGCTGTGCAGCGCCGGCCGGCCGGCGCGCAGTGTGCGTCGCTGCCAGGCGCGGGCGAACCAGGGCGCCTGGCGCGGGGTGTCGCAGTCCAGCGCGAATACATCGCCACGGCCCTGGGCGTGCAGGTCCAGCAGCAGGCTCAGCCACTGCTCCGGCACCTCGATGTCGGCATCCAGAAACGCCACCCATTCCCCGGAGCTGGCCTGCACGCCCCGGTTGCGCAAGGCGCCGATGGTCAGCCCCGGCAGGTCGAGCACCTTGGCGCTGAGGTTACGGGCAATCTGCGGGCCATCGTCGGAGGAGCCGTTGTCCACCACGATCAGCTCGCAGTCCAGGCCGGCAAGGTCGGCGGCGCGACGCGCCGAGTGGAGGGTGCGGGCAATATGGCGTGCCTCGTTGAACATCGGCATCACGATACTGATCTTCATCCGGCCACCTGCACGGGGCGCGCCTGTTCGGCCTTGAGGCGCAGCACGCTGGAAAGCGCCAGCAGAATCCACAGGTACTTGTGGTTCGGCGCACTGAGGAACATCAGGAACAGGCCGATGGCAAGCATGCTGGTGGACAGGTGCGTGAGCATGTCGGCCTGCCCCTGATCACCCTTTTGCAGCCACAGGCGCCGTGCATGCCAGAGGTTGTAAAGGGCCAGCATGACCATGCCGACGAATGCCAGGCCCGCCGGTACGCCGACTTCGCTGAAGATTTCCAGGTAGGTGTTGTGGGCACGGCGGTACAGGTCGCCGACCTTGCGGTTGGCCGAGAACGCCTTGGCGTAGCCGGTGGTGGCGTATTCCAGCGGGAAGGTGCCGGGGCCGGTGCCCAGCAGCGGATGTTCGCGGATCATCTTGCTGCCCACCACGATGTAGGACGAACGCCGGCCCAGGGAGTCGTCCTTGTAGGCATTGACCCCGGACTTGAGCAAGGCCAGCGACTGGATACGCTCGATGTAGCTGGCCGGCATCACCGCGACCGCCACAGGCAGCACGATGGCCAGGCCGAGCATGGCGAAGCCCAGGTGACGCGGGCGCAGGTGTGTGAGTTTTTCGCGGTAGTGCACCAGGCCGATCACCAGGCTGATGGCCAGCACCACCAGCCCGGAACGTGAGTTGGTCTTGGTCATGCCGGCCAGCAACAGCACCACGCAGGCCAGCCAGAACAGCCGCTGCAGGCGGTTGGGGCTGCTGAACACCAGCCACAGGGCCATGGGCACCGCGATGGCGATGAGCATGGCGAACACGTTGGGGTCTTCGAGCAGGCCCGAGGCGCGGCCTTCGTCCTGGTACTTGGCCGAGAACATCGCCATGGCACAGGTGACGCCCACGCTCAGGGTCACCAGGCGGTACATCATCGGCAGGTTGAGTTCGCGCCCGATCAGCAGGGTGAGCACGAACAGCACCAGGCCCACCGCCAGTTCGCGAAAGTGCCCCATGGACATCTCGCTGCTTTCACTGGCCAGAAAACTCAGCAGGTACAGCGCCATAAAGGCCAGCAGCAGGCGCCACATGGAGCTGCGCAGGCGTTCGCCCGGCAGCTGCCCCACGGCCAGTTGCAGCAGCAGCACCATGGCCAGCGCGGCGCCGATGAATTTCGAGGCGGTCAGCTCGCTGTCCTTGAACAGGCCCTCCAGCGGCACCAGGGTGATGATGGCCAGCAGGCCCCACGCCGGGCGGCGGTACAGCACCAGCACGCCGGCCAGGCCGATCACCGCGCCGGGGGCCAGGAACGGGTAGGGGCTGGCCAGCAGTACCACGCTGACGATCGCCAGCAGGCCGATCAGGGACAGGGGAATGATCATGCGCAGGTCTCCTTGGCCGCACCTGCCGTGCCGCGATAGACCTGGGCCCAGCGTTGCGCCAGCGTCGGCAGGTGATAACGTTCACGTTGGGTGCGTCGTGCCTGGGCGATCAGCTCGCCGGCCTGGGCCGGGTCGAGCATCAGCGCTTCGAGCTGGGCGGCCAGTTCGTCCACCGCCAGGGGCGGTGCCAACAGCCCGCTGCGCCCGTGCTCGATCACGTCGGGGATGCCGCCGACACCAAAGGCCACCACCGGCACGCCATCCTGCATGGCTTCGAGCAGGATCATCGGGGTGCCTTCGGTGCGCGAGCTGATCACCAGCGCATCCAGGCGCACCATCCATTGGCGCATGTCTTCCTGGAAGCCTGGCAGGCGGATGCGCTCGTGCAGCCCGGCGGCATCGACGCGGGCCTGCAGTGCTTCGCGTTCCGGGCCGTCGCCGAGCATTACCGCGTCCAGGTGCGGGTGGCGCTGGCACAGCGGGATCAGCGTATCGAGGAACAGGTCAGGACCCTTTTCGCTGCTCAGGCGCCCCACGTAGCCGGCCAGCCAGCGTTCGTGGCCGTGGGCATGGGCGGGCAGGGCGCCAGCATCCGGCAGGCCGTTGGGGATGACATCGAGCTTGCGTTGCGCCACGCCGGCACGCAGGTGGATCCGGCGGATGCTCTCGGCCACGCACACCACCTTGCCGATGGTGGCGGTGCGGCACAGTTGCAGGCTCAGCCAGGTGTACAGCCGCTGCTTGCGGCTGCTGGGGGTGAAGCCGTGCTGGGTGGCGACCATCGGCAGGCGCCACAGGGTGGCGCCCACCCAGCCGAACAGCAGGCCCTTGAAGTTGTGGCTGTTGATCAGCGGCTGCTGGCTGCGGTACTGGTCCAGCGCCCGCAGCACCTCGCCCAGCCCGTTGCAGGTGCGACAGTCCACGCCGGCGGCGGCAAAGCGCGCCACCAGCGTCTGCGGCGCGCCCAGAAACAGCACCACGTGCTGTCCCGGGGTGGCCTGGCAGTGGTCCAGCAACATCCGTTCGGCGCCATAGAAGCCGCCACTGCCCAGCAGGTGGATGATCGGCCGCTGCGGGCTCATGGCTGCGTTCAATTGCGCACCCAGTGCACCAGCCGTGGCAGCGACCAGCCCTTGTGCGGGTTGTGCGTTTCCGGGGTCTGGTCGTTGATCACCAGCAGTACCGGCAAGCCCAGCTGCTGGGTGATCTGCGCCGGGTGCTTGAAGCGATGGTCGAAGAACTCGCGCACGTACACCAGGGCGATGCCCAGCAGCAGGCCGGTCAGCATGCCGAACGGAATGATCAGCATCGGCTTGGGAAAGGCCGGCTCGGCGGGCTCATAGGGCGCACTGAGAATCCGTGCGTTGGACACGTCACCCGACAGCAGGCGCTCGCCACGGGCTTCTTCGTAGCGCTGGGTGTAGGTGAAGAACGCCTTGTGCAGGGCGTCGATCTCGGTATCCAGCTGACGCGCCTTGCTCTGGGTTTCCTGCAACTGGTGCACGCGGCTCTTGTAGTCGGCGATGCGCTGGGTTTTCTGCGCGATCACGTTCTGCACCACGGCCAGGTCCTTCTCGCGCTCCTGGATACGGTTGGCGACGATCTTGAGAAACTGCTGGCGGGTCTTGGCGATCTGCTCGCGCTGCAGCAGCATCTGCTCGCTGCCGGGCTGGAACACTGCCAGGTCGCTGACGTAGGTCAGTACCTGGGTGGTCAGCTGCTCGCCCAGTTGCTTGATCTCGCGGTCCTCGAAGGCCACGTTGTCGACGGTCTGGGTGAAGGTGAAGGGGAAGGCGAAGTCGCGCATGTTGGCGTTGCTGGCCGCAGCCAGGCTGGTCTTGAGGTATTCCAGCCACTGCTGGCTCTGCAGCAGGCGATCGCGGTACTGGTTGAGTGCCTGTTCCTCGGTGTTGATGGCATTGAGGCGGAAGGTGATCTCTTCCTTGGGGTCGGACGAGCCGATGCCTTCGAGCATGCCCAGGCGCTTGCTTTCCAGGTCATCCATGCGCACCTGGTACTGCATCTTCTTCTGCTCGTAGAACTCCTGCGGCAGTTCGTTGGACTGCAGGTTCTGGCGGTTGCGCAGGTAGTTGTCGAGCAGACGGCTGACGAACAGCGTACCGACCTTGGGGTCGGGGAAGCTGTAGGTGATCGACACCACGTTGGAGCCGGGCAGGGTCTCGATCTTCAGGTCCTTGATCGCGTCGTCGGTCAGGGTGTCGAGCTGGGTATCGCGTACCGGGTCGACCTCCAGCCCGAACAGGCTGCGCACCGGGTTGACCACATACTCGCGCAGCGGGTTGACGATCAGGCTGCGGATCGGCCCGAACACCAGGCGCTGCAGCAGGCCGGGGGGCACGTCATACAGGCCCTCGTCGCGCAGCTGGGTGATGGTCTGGCGGATCAGCGTGGGTGAACGCAGGATGTTGCTCTCGGTCTCCATGTCGGCCAGCGAAGGCGGAATGAACTTGTCGGTCTCCTGGGCCAGGGCGGTGTTGGTATCGCTCTGGGAGAGCTTTTTCGACTGCACGATCACTTCGGCCGTGATGTCGAAGCTCTGCTTGAGCACCAGCGGCAGCAACAGGGCAATCACTGCGAACACCAGGAATACCCGCTTCACCAACTGACGGTTGGCGAAGAGGATCCTGAAGAATTCATGCAGGTAGTTTTCTTTGGTAGTCATGCGCGTGCACCTGCCTGGGTTTAGTTATCGCTGTCTTTGTTGTCGACGCGGTAGGAGAAGCTGAAGCCCACCCCCTGGAACAGCACCACGTCGGCCAGTTGCCGGGCCAGTTCGCCGGCGCTGGCCAGCTTGGTCTTGGGCACGTAGAGCATGTCGTCGGGCTGCAGGTAGGCCACCTGCGCGGCGCTGGCGTCCAGGGCCTTGTCGACGTTGTAGGGCACGGCCTGCACCTGGTTGCCGTTGCGCCGCATGATCACCACCGAGTCGAGCCGGGCCTTGAGGCTGGGCCCGCGGGCCAGGGTCAGGGCTTCGAGCACCGATACCGGGCGCCGGATCGGATAGGCGCCGGGCTGGGCCACCTCACCGAGCACATAGATCTCGTTGACCGCGGTGGACTTGAGCATCACGTCCACCGTCATGCGCCCGGGCAGGTCGGCGTAGCGCTTGTTGAGGAAGGTCTGCAGCTGGGTGACGGTCATGCCCTGCAGCGGCACCGCGCCCACCTCCGGAAAGCTGGCCTGGCCGTCGGTGCCCACGGTGATCTCGCGGCTCATGCCGGTGGCGGGGTGGTTGAGTGCGCTCTTGAGGTTCTGTTCGTTGGTCAGCGGGCTGATCACCTGCACGGTCATCTGGTCGCGGTTGGGCTGGAACAGGCGCTTGTTGCGGTAGGCCTGCTGGATGGCCTGGCGCGCTTCGTCCGGGGTCATCCCGGCGACGTTCACCGAGGTGTTGGCCCGTGGCAGTTCGATGGTGCCATCGGGCAGCACCAGCTGGTTGCCGTTGAGCGAGCTGGCCGCAAGGAAGCCCAGGCCGACGGTGTCACCGGGCTGGATGCGATAGGCCTGCGAGCCGCTGGTGCTGATATGGAAGATCACATCGAGCACGTCCCCCGGGCGCAGCGCCTGCTCGCCGCGTGGCAGCTCGGTGTCCTGGGCGTTGGCCGCGTTGGCAGTCATGATCTGCACCGGCATCTGGCGTGGCTCCTGGCTGGTGCAGGCTGCCAGAGGCAGCAGCGCCAGCAGGGCGAACAGTTTCACATTCATAGCGTCATCCTTAGCCTGGCTGCTCAGAGATTGTTGTAAAGCCATTTGGGCATGTAGTAGCGGCGTCGGTTGAACACGCTGCCGATCAGCTTGGCGCCGGCCTGGGTCAGGCGCTGGGCGGCGGCCTGGGCGACCTCCCAGCGGGTGTCCTCGGCGGTGACCACCAGGATCACGCCATCGACCAGGGTGCCGATCACCAGGCTGTCGACGCTGGAGTACACCGCCTCGCCGTCGATGACCACGAAGCGGTAGTGCGCGCTGAGCTGGCTCAGCAGGGCACGCAGGCGGTCCGGGTTGAGGCGTTCGTTGCCACGCCGGTACTGGCCGCACGGCAGCATGTCGAAAGGCTGGTCGGACACCCGCACCAGGCAGTCCTGCAGCACGGGCGGGGTGTCCTGCTCGAACAGCAGGTCGCGAAAGCCGGGCAGCTTCTGCAGGCCCATCTGCTGGGTCAGGCTGTTGCTGGTAGGGCTGCTGTCCACCAGCAGTACCGGTCCGCCGCTCATCAGCGTCAGCTGCTTGGCGAAGGCCAGCGCACTGGTGCTGGTACCGCTGCCGGTATTGGCCGCGGTCAGCAGCAGCACGCGCTGCTCCTGGTCCAGCACGGTGGACGTCAGGTTGGTTTCGCTGGGGGTGGCGATGGTCAGACTTCTCGAAGTAGAACCGTCCATTCAACTTGCTCCGTGGCCGCTGAAGACTTTGAAGGGGGTCTTGAGCAGGATCTTCAGGTCCAGGCTCAAGCTCTGTTCGGCGATGTAACTCAGGTCAAGCTCGACCCGCTGGTCGAAGTCGATGTTGCTGCGCCCCGAGATCTGCCACAGGCCGGTCATGCCGGGGTAGATGCTCAGGCGCGCCAGGTGGCTGTCCTTGTAGCGATAGGCGTTGAAGGAGGTCGGGCGAGGGCCCACCAGGCGCATTTCGCCGCGGATCACGTTGAACAGGTTGGGCAGCTCGTCCAGGCTGCTGCGCCGCAGGAAGCTGCCGATGCGGGTTACGCGCGGGTCCTTGTCGATCTTGAAGTCGATGGCGTCGGCGCCGTGCTTGTTCAGGTGGCGCACCGACTCCTTGAGGTCCTCGGCGTTGGCGACCATGGTGCGGAACTTGTACATGCCGAAGCTGCGCCCGCGGTAGCCGGTGCGCTGCTGCACGAAGAACACCGGGCCGGGGCTGCTCAGCTTGACCAGCACGGCCAGCACCAGCAGCAGCGGTGAAATCAACAGCACGATCATCAGCGCGCCGATGAACGACAGCACGCGGTTGGTGCGCGACAGCGTCCACGGCCGCCCGCCGGCGCGCCCGGTCATCCAGCCACGGCCCTGCATGTGAATCGCCGCATCGATGCGCATGCGGTGATTGGGGTCCATGCGTTTGTCCTGGCGCAGGGCCTGGGTTTCAGCACTTTTCTGTTGGCCTGTCATACCACCCTCCGTTGATGCTCGGGCGCGGCAACCGGCGTTTGCCCGATGGACCGCACAGCGTCGTCGGGCGTGTGCGCGTAATAATCGACGAACCAGGCGACGAAGCGGCGCAGCCCTTCGTCCAGCGAGATGCACGGGGTGAAGCCGGTGGCCTGGGCCAGGGCACTGGCATCGGCGCAGGTGTCCAGCACGTCACCGGGCTGCAGGGGCAGCAACTCGACCTGGGCGGTGCGCTGCAGGTGTTTTTCCAGCAGCGCCACGTAGTCGGTCAGGGCCACCGGCCGTTGCCCACCGATGTTGTAGATGCGCCAGGGCGCGTGGCTGCTGGCCGGGTCGCTGGCCAGGCGGTCCCAGGCCGGGTCGCTGACCGGGGCCAGCGGGATCAGGCGCACCAGGCTTTCGACGATGTCGTCGATGTAGGTGAAGTCGCGCTGGTGCTGGCCGTAGTTGAACAGCTTGAGCGGGTGGCCCTGGCTGATGGCCTGGGCGAACTGGATGGGCGACATGTCCGGGCGCCCCCAGGGGCCGTACACGGTGAAAAAGCGCAGCCCGGTGGTGGGGATGGCGAACAGGTGGCTGTAGCTGTGGGCCATCAGTTCGTTGGCCTTCTTGCTCGCGGCGTACAGCGACAGCGGATGGTCCACTGCGTCCTGCACGGCATAGGGTGTGCGCTGGTTGCTGCCGTACACCGAGCTTGAGGAGGCATACAGCAGGTGCTGCACCGGATGGCGGCGGCAGGCCTCGAGCATGTTGAGGAAACCCACCAGGTTGCTGTCCACGTAGGCGCGCGGGTTGTCCAGCGAATAGCGCACCCCGGCCTGGGCGGCCAGGTGGATCACCACCTCGGGGGCGAACTCGGCGAACAGCGCCTCGATGCCTGGGCCGTCGGCCAGGTCCAGGCGGCGCAGGTCGAAATCGCCGGCCTGGGCCTGGACCCAGCGCACGCGGTCTTGCTTGAGCGCGGGGTCGTAGTAGTCGTTGAAATTGTCCAGGCCCACGACCTGATGGCCGTCGCGCAACAGGCGCAGTGTGCAGTGTGCGCCGATGAAGCCGGCCGCACCGGTGACCAGTATTCTCATGGCGCCGATACCTGCGGTTGTACCTGGCGCAGGCCGATGCCGCTGTAGGTCAGGCCGAAGGTTGCCACCTGTTCGGGGCTGTAGAGGTTGCGTCCGTCGATGATCAGGCGTTGGCGCAGCTTTTGCGCCAGCAGGTTGAAATCCACCACGCGGAAGGTCTTCCACTCGGTGCAGATCACCAGCGCATCGGCATCCTCCAGGGTGTCGTCACGGGTGGCGCACAGTTGCAGGTCGTCGCGGTAGCCATACAGGCGCCGGCATTCGGCCATGGCTTCGGGGTCGAAGGCGCGCACCGTGGCGCCCTCGGCCCACAGCGCCTCCATCAGGTAGCGGCTGGGGGCTTCGCGCATGTCGTCGGTATTGGGTTTGAAGGCCAGGCCCCACAGGGCGATGGATTTGCCCTTCAGGCTGCCGGGGAAGCTGCGCTTGAGCTTGCTGAACAGGATCTGGCGCTGGCTGTCGTTGATTTCGCTCACGCTCTGCAGCAGGCGCAGCGGCATGCCGCTGTGTTCGGCGGTATGCAGCAGCGCACGCAGGTCCTTGGGGAAGCACGACCCGCCAAAGCCACAGCCCGGGTAGATGAAGTGGTAGCCGATGCGTGGGTCCGAGCCGATGCCCTTGCGCACCGATTCAATGTCGGCACCGAGGAACTCGCTGAGGTTGGCCAGTTCGTTCATGAAGCTGATGCGCGTGGCGAGCATGGCGTTGGCCGCGTACTTGGTCAGCTCGGCGCTGCGGTTGTCCATGAACATGAGCTTTTCATGATTGCGGCAGAACGGCGCGTACAGCTCGGACAACTGCTGCTGGGCCTGGTCATCGGCGGTACCGACGATGATCCGATCCGGGCGCATGCAGTCGGCCAGGGCGCTGCCTTCCTTGAGAAACTCGGGGTTGGAGACCACGCGCACCTGCAGTTGATGCTTGCCCAGCCGGTCGAGCTCCTCGCGGGCGAGCGCGGCCACTTTGTCGGCGGTGCCCACCGGCACGGTGGACTTGATGATCAGGGTGCGGTGCGCCGCCATCAGGCCGGCGATCTGCCGGGTGACGCCCAGCACGTGGGAAAGGTCGGCCGAGCCGTCTTCGTCCGGTGGGGTGCCGACTGCAATGAAGATCAGCTCGGCGTGGGCGACGGCATCGCTGGCCTGGGTACTGAACGACAGCCGACCTTCCTTGATGTTTTCCTCGAGCATGCCCGACAGGCCAGGCTCATGAATAGGTGGAACACCTTGTCGCAACTGACTGATTTTATGGGCGTCTACATCGACACAAAGTACCCGGTGACCTACGTCAGCCAAAGCGGCAGCTTGCACAAGTCCGACATAACCGGTGCCAAATACGCTCACATCCATGCTGGCGTGCCTCGTATGGAGTAATGAAAGTGAAACAGCGGGTGTGAATTCGGTATAGACCAGCTGAGCCGGTTTGTGTCAAACCTATGGCATGTATCTGTAGAGTTACAGGTGGTAGGAGTTCCACTGTTTTGCCATCAACCCTTTTCCAATCCGTACCTTAGCGTCGAAATGGGCTGGCACTTGGCCGGTTGTCAATGCGATGAACGGTCGTAGCCCGCGTAAAACGTGGCTCGTGGAATGTGGGTTGTTTCGCGAATGCATCAGATTCGCGCTTCAAAAGCGTCATAATCGGCGCCCTACATTTCGTCATTTTTTTGACAAACTGTGGTTTGCGCTTTGTCGGCATCCTGCTACCGTGTGGGAAACCTCAGTGGGCTGGGGGGAAACAATTCTGGCGGGGAAGTCATGCGCGTTTACATCAAGGGACTGTTGCTGCTGGTCTACCTTCTGAGTTTCCATGCGTACTACCTCGAGCGTCTCGAGGCGATCGGGCTGGGGGTGGCACTGGTGTTGTATGCCGGTGTGTTCGTGCTGCTGGTGGCTGCCCTGTGGCTGTGCGCGAACATACGCCAGGGCCTGGTGCGCTGGCTGTTTGCAGTGGGGTTCTGTGCCAGCGCGGTGTTTTTCGACGCCTATACGCGCATAACCGCCGAATACCTCACCTACAGCGCCTTCGTTTCGATGGTGTATTCGGGTGGGTTCATCGGCGAGGCGCTTGAGCAGTACCACAGCGTGATCCTGGGGGTCGCGGCCAAGGGGCTGCTGTTGCTGCTGGGGCTGGGCCTGCGCCCGGACCCGGTGCAGCGGCTGCCCGGCACCCTGGCGTGGGCCGCACCGCTGCTGGGCCTGGCGCTGTTGACCGGCATCCTGTTCGTGCGTGCCGGCGAGGGCGCACGCGGCCTGCCGGTGATGTACACGCCGCTGGCCTACCTGAACCTGTTCCTCTACGAATCGCTGCACGACAGCGTGGGCCCGCGCCAGCCAGTGACGCTGGCGCGCAGCGGCCCGCCATTGGCGCGCGATATCGTGCTGATCATCGACGAGAGCGTTTCGGGCAACTACCTGGACCTCAATACCCCCAACGGGGTCACCAGCAACCTCACCCACCCCCAGCCGGGGGCCAGCATCTTCAACTACGGCTATGCCGCCTCCATCGCCAATTGCAGCGCCGACACCAACGTCACGCTGCGCTACGGCGGCACCCGCAGCGATTACCTGCGCATCAACTCGACCCTGCCGTCGATCTGGCAGTACGCCAAACAGGCCGGGCTTGGCACCGTCTACATCGACAGCCAGCGCACCGGCGGCAACCTGCAGAACCTGATGGATGCCACCGAAAAGCGCGACATCGACCAGTTCATCCAGTTCGACACCACCCCGGTGCGCGACCGCGACATGGCCGCACTGCAAAAGCTCGTGGAGCTGCTGGGCGACGGCAAGCCGCAACTGATCGTGATCAACAAGGTGGGGGTGCATTTTCCGGTGCACGACAAGTACCCGGATGCGTTCATGACCTACACGCCGGCGTTGCCGCGGGGCCACTATGCCGACATCGCCGATACCGGTCAGCGCGACGGGTTCAGTGGTACCCCGCAGGACTGGGTGCTGTACCGCAACTCGTACAAGAACAGCGTGCTGTGGAGCGTGGGCGAATTCTTCAAGCGCCTGTTTGCCCAGGCCGACCTGAGCCAGGCGGTGATCATCTACACCTCCGACCATGGCCAGGACCTGCATGAGCGCGGCAACCCGGGGCTCAACACCCACTGTGGCGAGAACCCGGTGGAGGAAGAGGGCCTGGTGCCGCTGGTGGTAATCCAGGGTCAGGGCCTGAAGACCTTGGACTGGCAGGCGCAACTGGCGACCAACAAGGACCGCTCAAGCCACTACAACATCTTCCCCACGCTGCTGCAGTTGCTGGGGTATGACGCCGCGGCGGTCGAGCCGATCTACGGACACGCGCTCAACGTGCCGACCAACGATCCGTTCAGTTTCAACTACCGCTTCAATGCACGCCTTGGTGCCAAGCCCGAGTTCAAGCATATCGACCTGGACGTGGTGGTCACACCGGGGCCGCAGGGCATGCCGGTGGGCTCGGCCCAGTAAGCTGACCGGCCCGATGCCTCAGGAACCGGAGGCCGGGCACCCGGCCCGGGTGTCATCGGCCGCCTGGGCTATCAGCCCTGCAAGGCGCGCCACGTTGCGTTGCTGGGCTGCTACCAGCTCGGCAATCCCGGTGCCCGCCGCACTGCGTACCAGGCTGTGGCAGCGCAGGGCGGGGCGGTTGGCATCGCCGCCCAGCGTACGCAGGCGCCAGCGCGCCTCCAGCAGGGCGTATTGCCCGGGTACCGAGTCGAAGCGCTGCACCTCCAGGCGCAGGCCCAGGGTGCGCGGTGCATTGCTGTTGAGCTGGCCACTCAAGGCGCTGCGCAGTTCATCCACCAGGCTGGCGCCCCACCATTCACTGTCGAGCACCGCCAGGCCGCTGTCGCCCTGGCGCACGACAATCTGCTCGCGGTCGACCTGGGGCGGCACGCTGATGGACTCTATGCGTACGTCTACCGCACGGGTAGCCCCGGCCTGCAGCTGCGCAGGCACCAGGGTGTGGTAGTGCACCGGCTCGCTGCGACAGGCCGCCAGCAACAGCGCGATGCCAAGCAGCGAAGGTTTGAGCAGATAGGTCATGGGGCGGGCTCCAGTGCTCATTGGCGCGAGGAAGGTTGCAAGGCATCGGCAGGGGCATTGTCGGGCCGCCCGCGCAGCAGCGACTCGGGGTTGCGCTTGAGGTAGTCGGCCAGCTCGCGCATCGAGCGGGTCATGCGGCCCAGGTCGTCCAGGGTCTGCGACAGCTGCTCACGCTGTGGCGAGTCGTCGGCCAGGGTCGCATTGGCACTCTTGAGCGTGGTGCTCATGTCCTGCAGCGTGCCCTCGATGCCGGGCAGGGTCTTGCCGTTGAACTGCTTGAGCGCCTTGCGCAGTTCCACCAGGTTGGCGTCCAGGTTGCCGGCGATGCGTTCGATGGGCAGCTTGTTGATCTTCTCGACCATGGCCTGGAACTGCTCCTGCAGTTGCTCCAGGCTGCTGGGGATGGTCGGGATGGTGATGGGGCGCGCGCTCGGGTCGAAGGTCACCTTGGGCGCCTTGGGGTAGAAATCCAGGGCGATGTACAACTGTCCGGTCAACAGGTTGCCGCTGCGGGCCTGGGCGCGCAGGCCGTTGTCGATGAAGGTGCCCATCAGGCGGACGCCGGCCTGTTCATCGTCAGGGTTGTGATTGAGCACCTTGAGCATCTTGGTATGCGCCTGGCCCAGGCGTTGCGGGTAGATCACGATGCCCACATTCACCGGAAAAGTGCGGGTCTTGGCGTCGAAGTCGAGGTTGATGGCGACTACCCGGCCGAATTCCATGCCCAGGAACTCCACCGGTGCGCCTACCTTGAGCCCGCGCAGCGACTGGTCGAAGCGCAGCGCCAGGTACTGCGCCTTGCCCGCCGGCGGGGCGAGGGCGGCGGGGCGGTCGTCGAACAGCTCGAAGGTCTTGTCCTCGGCTGCCGGCTGGTCGTCGGGGCTGTAGTCCGGGGCCCTGAAGGCCACGCCGCCGACCATCAGCGACGACAGCGACTCGGTGCGCAGGGCAAAGCCGTTGGCACCCACCTCGACATCCACGCCGCTGGCGTTCCAGAACCGCGTGTTGTCGGTGACGAAGGCATCGTTGGGGGCGTGCACGAACACTTCGACATTGACCCCTTTGCCGTTGGCGTCCAGCGCGTACGACACCACCTGGCCGACCTGGATCTTGCGGTAGTACACCGGCGAGCCGACGCCCAGCGAGCCGAGGTCGGAGGCATGCAGGTTGAAGCGCTTGCCGGGTTCGCCGTAGGTGATTGGCGGTGGTGTCTCCAGGCCGGTGAAGGTCTTGGCGCGGGTGTCCGACTGCCCGGCATCGGCGCCGATGAAGTCACCGGAGAACAGCGTGTCGATACCCGTTACGCCGCCCGCACCGATGCGCGGGCGCACCACCCAGAACAGCGAGTCCTGGCGGGTGAAGTTCTCGGCCTGCTTGACCAGCTTGATGGTGGCGGTGACGCTCTTCTGGTCCTGGCTGAGCTCCACTTCGCTGACCTGGCCGATCACCACGTTGCGGTACTTCACTGCTGTCTTGTTGGCCTCCAGCCCCTGTCCGGTCTTGAAGGTGACCTGGATACTGGGGCCTTCCTGCAGCCAGTTGTGCACCACCAGCGAGATGCCCACCAGCACTGCCACGATCGGCACGATCCACACCAGCGACACGCTGAAGCGCCGGGTCTGCACCGCCGGGCGAGCCGGTTGTGCCGCGCTGTGGTTGCTGTCTTCACTCATGCGCGGGTTCCTTGCCGTTGGGCGGTTGCCAGATCAGGCGGGGGTCGAAGCTCATGGCCGCGAGCATGGTGAACACCACCACCATGCCGAAAAACAGAATGCCCAGGCGCGGCTCGATGTCGCCCAGGGCCTGGAACTTGACCAGCGCGGCAACCAGCGCCACCACGATCACATCGAGCATCGACCAGTAGCCGATCAGCTCGACGAAGCGGAACAGCTTCGAACGCTGGCGCTGGGCCCAGGTACTGCCGCGCTGCACCGTCACCAGCAGCAGGCCCAGGGCCACGAACTTGGTGGCCGGCACCGCGATGCTGGCGATGAAGATGATCAGTGCGATGTCCCATGAGCCATGGGCCCAGAACTCGAGCACGCCACTCATGATGGTGCTGTCGTCGCCGGCACCGAACAGCTTGGTGTTCATCACCGGCAGCAGGTTGGCCGGGATGTAGAACACCAGGGCGGCGATCAGGTACGCCCAGGTTCGGGTCAGCGACTCGGGCTTGCGCTCATGCAGCGGCGCTGCGCAGCGAGGGCACTGGGTGGGGTGGTCGCGGTTGTCGCAGGCCAGCCCGCAGGCATGGCACAGCACCAGGCCCAGCTCGCTGGCCAGCGGCGGCGCGTTCAAGACAGGTACACCCACAGGTCGCGGATATCGCGCCCGGCCAGGCGGATCATCAGCAGGCTCAGGGCGGCCAGGGCGATCAACCCCAGGCCTGGCAGCACATCGAGCAGCCCGGCCAGCTTGAACACCGCCACCATCGACCCCAGCAGGCACACCTCCAGCATGCTCCACGGGCGCAGGGTTTCCAGCCAGCGCATGCACAGGCTGAAGGCCGGCGAGCGGCGTCGGCCCAGGGCATGCACCAGCACCCACAGCAGCAGCAACAGCTGGAACATCGGCGCGATGATGATCGCGATGGCGGCCACCAGGGCGATGAAGGTGATCGGCCCGGTGGCCAGGGCGCGCACCGAGTCCCATAACGTGGCGCTGTTGTGCAGGCCTTGCAGGCTGATGCTCATCACCGGGTAGAAGTTGGCGAACATCCACAGGATCGCTGCAGTGAGGCTCAGCGCCAGGCGCTGCTGTACATCCAGGCCGTTATGGCGCTGCAGCACGGCGCCGCAACGCAGGCATAGCGCTTTCTGGTGTTTGGCGAGCTCGACCCGTTCATACACGCAGTCGCAGTGTTCGCAGATGATCAACCGATCGGTGCTGGCCACGCTTGGCACTCGCAACAGGGACTAGCTCAATATAGAAGCGCATGGCAATTGAGCAAATCGGCGCCGTTGGGCCATGGTCTATGCTTGACCCTTTGACCCCTTCCAACGCCGCTTTGCAGGAGGCCTGCGCATGCCTACGCGTCGCCGTTTTCTCGCCACCAGTGCTGCCCTGGCCGCTGGCCTGGGGCTGCTGCTGAGCCGCCCGCACGCCCTGGCGCAGCCCCACACGGCGCTGCTCGAGCGCAAGGTGCCGTCCACCGGCGAGGCCTTGCCGGTGATCGGCGCCGGCACCTCGGGCAGTTTCGAGGTGACGGCGGGTTCCCCCGAGTACCAGCAGCTCAAAGCGGTGCTGCAGGTGTTCTTCGACGGTGGCGGCCGGGTCATCGATACCTCGCCCAACTATGGCGGCGCCGACGCGATACTGGGCCAGTTGCTGGAGGAGGGCGGTTGGCGCGAGCGCACCTTCCTGGCCACCAAGATCGCCGCCGACAGCCAGGCTGCGGCGCAGGCGCAATGGGCCCAGACGCTGCGCAGCCTGCGCACCGACAAGGTCGATCTGCTGCAGGTGCACAACCTGCGCGACTGGCAGCGCCAACTGCCCTACGCCCGTGAACTCAAGGCCCAGGGCAAGACCCGTTACGTGGGCGTTACCCATTACACCGATGGCGGGCTGGACGAACTGGAGCGCATCCTGCGCCGCGAGCCGCTGGACTTCATCCAGATCCACTATTCGGTGAATGCACCTGGCGCCGCGCGCACGGTGCTGCCGCTGGCACAGGACAAGGGCGTGGCGGTACTGATCAACCGCGCCTTCGACGACGGCAGGCTGTTTGCCAGGGTCAAGGGCCAGCCGTTGCCGGGCTGGGCCGGCGAAGCCGGCATTGGCAGCTGGGCGCAGCTGTTTCTCAAATTTGCCCTCAGTCACCCGGCAGTGACGACCGTGATCCCGGCCACCAGCCGCCCGGACCGTCAACGCGACCAGCTCAAGGCCGGCAGTGGCGCGTTGCTCGACACGGCCCGGCAGCAGGCGCTGATCAAGATGTTCGGCTGATGCGCCTGCTGGGCCGGCTGTTCACCTTTCACGACGACGAAACCCCGGCGGTGGTGGGCGGCCTTGCGCTGTTCTTCCTGCTGTTCGCCGGCTATTTCATGCTGCGCCCGGTACGCGAGACCATGGGGGTGGCCGGCGGCGTCGACAACCTGCAATGGCTGTTCACCGGCACCTTCATCGTCACCTTGCTGGCATTGCCGCTGTTCGGCTGGGTGGTGGCGCGGGCCCGGCGGCGCAGGATCCTGCCCTGGACCTACGGCTTTCTGGCAAGCAACCTGCTGGCCTTCGCCCTGGTGTTCGCGGTGCAGCCCGACAACCTGTGGGTGGCCCGGGCGTTCTACATCTGGCTGTCGGTGTTCAACCTGCTGAGCATCTCGCTGGCCTGGAGCGTACTGGCCGACCTGTTCAGCAACGAGCAGGCCAAGCGCCTGTTCGGGTTGCTGGCAGCCGGTGCGAGCCTGGGCGGGCTGGTGGGGCCGATACTGGGTACCCTGCTGGTGGGCGTGGTCGGGCATGCCGGGCTGGTGATGCTGGCCACGCTGTTTCTGCTGGGCAGCATCGGCGCGGCAACCTACCTGCAGCGTTGGCGCGACCGTGCGCCCTTGCCGGCGGAGGCCGAACACCCGCGCTCCCGGCCGCTGGGCGGCAACCCGTTCGCCGGGGCCGGCGAGGTGCTTCGCTCGCCCTACCTGTTGATGCTGGCGCTGTTCGTGGTGCTGCTGGCCAGCATCAGTACCTTCCTGTACTTCGAGCAGGCGCGGCTGGTGGCACAGACCTTTACCGACCGCACCCGCCAGACCCAGGTGTTCGGCCTGATCGACACCGTGGTGCAGGCACTGGCGATCCTCACCCAGCTGTTTTTCACAGGGCGCATCGCGCGGCGCATGGGGGTGGGCGTGTTGCTGGTGGCGGTGCCGCTGGTGATGGTGGCCGGCTTCCTGTGGCTGGCCCTGGCCCCGCTGTTTGCGGTGTTCGTGGTGGTGATGGTGGTGCGCCGTGCGGGGGAGTATGCGCTGGTACGGCCGGGGCGCGAGATGCTGTACACCGTGTTGCCGGCCGAGCAGAAGTACCGCGCCAAGAACTTCATCGACACGGTGGTCTATCGCGGTGGCGATGCGCTCAGTGGCTGGGTCAAGCGCGGGCTGGATGTGCTGGGCGAGCACCCGCAACTGGCGATGCTGATCGGGGCGGGGATTGCGCTGGGGTGGGCGGCTACCGGGGGCTGGCTGGGCAGACGGCAGCGGCGATTGGAGCAACGCAATTGAACGGTGTTGGCCTTCGCCGGCAAGGCCGGCGCCTACAGGGGGTTGCGCCGTTCACAGAACCCCGTAGCAGCCGGCCTTGCCGTGCAGTCAGTCGAGCACTGCCACCGGTTCCGGGTTGCGGCTCACCCACCAGCCAAACCCGGCGGCGGTAAAGAACATGATCAGGCTGTACAGCGCCGCCGGAATGGCCATGGTCGAGTTGTTGAGCAGGGTCGGGCTCAGCGCCAGTGCAATCGCCAGCGTACCGTTGTGGATGCCGATCTCCATGCCGATGGCGATGGCCTGGCGCTTCGGAATCTTCAGCATCCGCGGCACATAGTAGCCCAGCCCCAGGCTCACCAGGTTGAACAACAGCGCGGCTGCGCCTACCAGGGGCGCGTACTCGACCACGGTGGCCCAGTCTTTCATCAGCGCCAGCATCACCGTGCCGGCCAGAAACAGCGCCGCCACCAGCTTCATCGGTTTCTCCATGCGCGCCGCGAAGGCCGGGGTCAGGCGCCGCACCAGCATGCCCAGCGCCACCGGCACCAGCACGATGGCAAACACCTGCAGCACCTTGGCGAACTGCAGCGGGATGGCCTGGTCGGCGCTCATGAAGTAGCTCAGCGACAGGTTGACCAGCAGCGGCATGGTCAGGATCGCGATCAGCGAGTTCACCGCCGTCAGCGTGATGTTGAGCGCCACGTCACCGTGCGCCAGGTGGCTGAACAGGTTGGCGGTGGTGCCGCCGGGCGAGGCCGCCAGCAGCATCAGGCCGACCGCCAGGGCCGGTGCCAGGCCAAAACCGTTGGCAATCAGAAAGCAGATGAAGGGCAGCAGCAGGATCTGGCACACCAGGCCGATGACCACCGGCTTGGGGTATTTCACCACCCGGGCGAAGTCGGCCAGGGTCAGCGAAAGCCCCAGGCCGAACATGATGATGCCCAGCGCAACGGGCAGGAAGGCGGTCAGCAATGGCGAAGCGGTCATGGCAGCAACTCGCAGAAAAGAGGTGTCGGCATTCTAGGCCACCAGATCGCCATGTGCTGCTGGGGAGGCCCCGTAGATACAAGTCTTTACGAAAAGGTGCGCAGCGTGCACCGGGCAGGTTGCGCGCACCGTTATGGGGCAAATGCATGCACCGCTCGGGTCGCCCGCCGCGTTCAAGGGGCGTGGCAGAGCGATTCCCGGGCGTTGGGCACAGCCCTTGCTAAAGTCTGTTGAAAGGCCCGGGTACTGGAAGACAGCAGCCAATTAGAAGAAGCCGTTACGAACACGGCGAGGAGTGGGGTATGTCCGGAGCTTTTTTTGACGAAATGTATGCCGCAGGGGGCCAGTGTCGCCCGCACTACCGCGAGTTTGCCCGCTGGCTGGCGGACACGCCGCTGGAACTGCTGGCGCAACGCCGCCGCGAAGCCGACCTGCTGTTCCACCGCGCAGGCATCACCTTCACGCTCTACGGTGACGAGCAGGGCACCGAACGCCTGATCCCGTTCGACATCATTCCGCGCAGCATCAAGGCCAGCGAATGGCAGGTCATCGAGCGTGGCTGCATCCAGCGGGTGCAGGCACTGAACATGTTCCTGGCCGATATCTACCATGAACAGCGCATCCTCAAGGCCGGCATCATCCCGGCCGAGCAGGTGCTGGCCAACGAGGGCTACCAGGTGGCCATGCGTGGCCTGGGGCTGCACCGGGGCCTCTATGCGCATATCGCGGGGGTGGATCTGGTGCGCGATGGCGACGGCAGCTACTACGTGCTCGAGGACAACCTGCGCACCCCCAGCGGCGTGAGCTACATGCTCGAAGACCGCAAGATGATGATGCGCCTGTTCCCCGAGCTGTTCGCCGCCCAGCGCATCGCGCCCATCGACCATTACCCCAACCTGCTGCTCGACACGCTCAGGAGCGCCAGCCCGCTGGACAACCCCACGGTGGTGGTGCTGACCCCGGGGCGCTTCAACAGTGCGTACTTCGAGCATGCGTTCCTGGCCCGCGAAATGGGGGTGGAACTGGTGGAAGGCGCCGACCTGTTCGTGCGTGACGACCGCGTGTTCATGCGCACCACCTGCGGCCCGCAGCCGGTGGACGTGATCTACCGCCGGCTGGATGACGCCTTCCTCGACCCGCTGACCTTCAACCCCGAGTCGATGCTCGGGGTGCCCGGCCTGATTGCCGCCTACCGCCTGGGCAACGTGGTGCTGGCCAATGCGGTCGGCACCGGGGTGGCGGACGACAAGTCGATCTACCCCTACGTGGGCGAGATGATCCGCTTCTACCTGGACGAAGCGCCGATTCTGAAGAACGTGCCCACCTGGCAGTGCCGCAAGCCGGCCGAGCTGTCCCATGTGCTGGCCAACCTGGAGCACCTGGTGGTCAAGGAAACCCAGGGCTCCGGGGGCTACGGCATGCTGGTGGGGCCGGCGTCGACGGCAGCGCAGATCGAAGCATTCCGCCTGCGCCTCAAGGCCCGGCCGCAGGACTACATCGCCCAGCCCACCTTGTGCCTGTCCACCTGCCCGACCTTTGTCGAAAGCGGCATTGCCCCGCGCCATATCGACCTGCGCCCGTTCGTGCTGTCGGGCAGCCAGACCCGCCTGGTGCCCGGCGGCCTCACGCGGGTGGCGCTGCGCGAAGGCTCGCTGGTGGTCAACTCGTCGCAGGGCGGCGGTACCAAGGACACCTGGGTGGTGGAGGACTGAACCATGCTTTCAAGAACCGCTGCAGACCTCTACTGGATGTCGCGTTACCTGGAGCGCGCGGAAAACCTCGCGCGCATGCTCGAAGTGAGCTATTCGCTGTCGCTGATGCCCCAGGCCGGACGCAGCGACGGCCACGCGGAGCTGGCCATGTCGCTGCTGGCGGCCGGCACGCTGGAAGACTACAAGGCCCGCCACGGCGCGCTCGACACCGAGCACATGCTGCACTTCTTTGCCCTGGACGAGGCCAACCCCGGCAGCATCTACTGCTGTTTGCGTGCGGCGCGCAGCAATGCCCACGCCGTGCGCGGGCGCATCACCGCCGACATGTGGGAGAACATCAATGCCACCTGGCTGGAGATGCGCGCCATTGCCGGCAACGGCCTGGGCCGCTACGGCATCAGCCAGTTCTGCGAATGGGTGCGGGAGCGTTCGCACCTGTTTCGCGGGGCCACCTCGGGCACCATCATGCGCAACGAGGCCTATGGCTTCATTCGCCTGGGCACCTTCATCGAACGTGCCGACAACACCTTGCGCCTGCTGGATGCGCGCTACGAGATGTTTGGCGAGGAGTCGGAGGAGGTCAGCGACAAGTCGGCCCGTGGCTACTACCAGTGGAGCGCCTTGCTGCGCGCCCTGTCGTCGTTCGAGGCTTTCAACGAGATCTACCGCAACGCACCGAACGCCGAGCAGGTTTCGGAAATGCTGCTGTTGCGCGCCGAGGTGCCGCGCTCGCTGCATGCCTGCATCCAGGAGCTGGACCTTGAACTGTCCAACCTGCCCGGCATCAACGGCCGCCCGGCGCAGCGCCTGGCCGCCGGCCTCAACGCTCGCCTGCGCTACACCGGCATCGACGAGATCCTCGATGCAGGCCTGCACGCCTGGCTGATCGAGTTCATCGATCAGGTACGCGACCTGGGCCAGGCCATTCACGACGCCTACCTGGAGGTGGTATGAAACTGTCCATTCGCCACGACACCACCTACAGCTATGCCAACGAGGTGTGCACCAGCATCCAGTTCCTGCGCCTCACGCCCCAGGACAGCGAGCGCCAGCGGGTCATCGACTGGCAGGTGGACATGCCGCGCAAGGTGCGCAGCCAGCTCGACCCCTATGGCAACGTGCTGCATGTACTGACCCTGGACGAGCCCCACGGTGAGATCGTGCTGTGCGCCCACGGCCAGGTGGAAATCGACCCCACCCGCGAGGTGGAGCCGGACCTGCAGTCCCCGCTGCCGTTTCTGCGCAGCAGCCCGCTGACCGCCGCCGACGAGGCGCTGCTGGCGTTTGCCGCGCAGCATTGCGGCGAGCGGCGCGACAGGGCGGCGCTGATCGAGCTGATGAATGGGCTGGCCGAGCACATGCCCTACAGCCCCGGCGCGACCGAGGTGGGCACTACCGCGGCCGAGTCGTTCGCCAGGCAGGCGGGGGTTTGCCAGGACCATACCCATGCGTTTCTGGGCTGTGTGCGCAGCCTGGGTATCCCGGCGCGCTACGTGTCGGGCTACCTGTGCACCGAGGACGCCACGCACCTTGCCAGCCATGCCTGGGCCGAAGCCTGGCTGGGGGAGGGCTGGTACAGTTTCGATATCACCAATCGGCTGGCCAGGCCCGAGCGCCACCTGAAGCTGGCGGTGGGGCTGGATTACCTGGATGCGTGCCCGGTGCGCGGAATGCGCCGGGGCGGGGGGATGGAGCACATGCTGGCCAAGGTGCAGGTGGAACTGATGGTGCAGGTGCAGTAGCCAGGCGATGCAAGGTGTCGACGCCATCGCGGGTCAAGCCCGCTCCCACAGGGGCCACGGCAATCCTGTGGGAGCGGGCTTGACCCGCGACGAGGCGCTGCAGATCGAGGGTCAGGCGCGCTCGATGGCCAACGCCACACCCTGCCCACCACCGATGCACAGGGTTGCCAGGCCCTTCTTCGCATCACGCTTGATCATCTCGTGTAGCAACGACACCAGCACCCGGCAACCCGAGGCACCGATCGGGTGGCCCAGGGCAATCGCGCCGCCGTTGACGTTGACCTTGCTCGCGTCCCAGCCCAGCTCCTGGCCCACCGACAATGCCTGGGCCGCGAAGGCTTCGTTGGCTTCGATCAGGTCCAGCTGATCCAGCGACCAGTCGGCCTTCTGCAGGCAGCGACGGGTCGCGCTGACCGGGCCGATACCCATGATCGCCGGGTCCACGCCCGCATTGGCATAGGCCGCAATGCGCGCCAGTACCGGCAGGCCCAGGGCCTTGGCCTTGGCCGCGCTCATCAGCAGCACCGCCGCTGCGCCGTCGTTGAGGCTCGAGGCGTTGCCCGCCGTCACGCTGCCGTCCTTCTTGAACGCCGGCTTGAGCTTGGCCAGCGACTCGGCGGTGGTGCCGGCGCGGGGCTGTTCGTCGGTGGCGAACACCAGCGGCTCACCCTTGCGCTGCGGGATCTGGATCGGGGTGATCTCGTCGGCAAAGCGGCCGGCTTCGATGGCCGCGCAGGCCTTTTGCTGCGAGGCGGCGGCAAAGGCGTCCTGGGCCTCACGGGTGATGGCGTACTTGTCCACCAGGTTCTCGGCGGTGATGCCCATGTGGTAGTCGTTGAAGGCATCCCACAGGCCGTCGCTGATCATGCTGTCGATCATGCTGGCATGGCCCATGCGCAGGCCGGTGCGCGCGGCAGGCAGCACGTAGGGGGCCAGGCTCATGTTCTCCATGCCGCCGGCGATGATCACCTCGGCGTCGCCACAGCGGATCGCCTGGGCGCCCAGGTGCAGGGCCTTGAGGCCCGAGCCGCAGACCTTGTTCAGGGTCAGGGCCGGTACCGCATGGGGCAGGCCGGCCTTGATCGCGGCCTGGCGCGCCGGGTTCTGGCCGCTGCCGGCGGTGAGCACCTGGCCCAGAATCACCTCATCCACTTCGCTGCCGGCCAGCCCGGTCTGCTCCAGCAGGCGGCGGATCACCGCTGCGCCCAGCTCCGGGGCCGGGATGGCGGCCAGCGAACCCTGGAAACTGCCGATGGCGGTACGAGTGGCCGCGACAATGACGACGTCTTGCATGGAATATTCTCCTTGTTAGTGGTCCAGTGGCGTGAGTGTTGCGCCATTACATATATTTGTTAAGTTGATTTTTGAGATGGATTGATCGATAAACCTCAACAATTCCCCCTTTTGCCGGAGTCAGCATGACCGTCAAGCAACTGCGTGCCTTCTGGGCAGTGGCCCAGAGCCTGAGTTTTGCGGTGGCCTGCGAGCGTCTGCACCTGTCGCAGTCGGCACTGAGCCTGACCATCAAGTCGCTGGAGGAGGGCCTGGGCGGGCGGCTGTTCACGCGCACCACGCGCAACGTCACGCTGACCCCGGAAGGCGAATCGCTGCTGCCCCTGGCGCGCCGCCTGCTTGCCGACTGGGACAACGCCGAGGACGAGATCCGCCAGCGCTTCACCCTGCAGCGCGGGCGCGTGACCATTGCGGCGATGCCGTCGTTCGCCGGCAACCTGCTGCCGCCCATCCTGAAGAACTTTCGCACCCGCTACCCGAACATCGGGGTCACGGTGAACGACGTGATCAACGAACAGGTGCTGGAGATGGTGCGTGACCGCCAGGTGGAACTGGGGGTGGCGTTCGAACCGTTCGAAGGCTCGTCGCTGGTGTTCTCGCCCCTGTACGTCGACCGGTTCACTGCCGTGGTGCCGCTGGATTCGCCCCTGGCCGCGCTGGATGAAATCGACTGGCAGACCTTGCTGCAGCAGCCGTTCATCACCTTGCAACGGCCCTCGAACGTGCGCGTGATGCTCGAAGAGCACCTCAAGGCGCGCGGCATGAAGCTGGCGGTGGAGTTCGAGAGCCATCAACTGGTGACAGTGGGTCGCATGGTGGCCAGCGGGCTTGGGGTCAGCGCGGTGCCGGCCCTGTGCGCCGGCCAGATGCACGAGCTGGGCGCGCGCTGCATCACCCTGCGCGACCCGGTGGAACGTGCCATCGGGGTGCTGAGCAAGCCGGGCCACGAACTGTCGGCTGCGGCCCAGGCGTTGTTCGACAGCCTGCATGAACAGCAGGCCGAGGCCAGGCGCTAGACGGCGGCGAGCAGGCTGCGCAGGGGCACCTTGTTCTTCATCACCGGCGACTTGATCACGATGTAGCTGAAGTACTTCTCGATGCCGATGTTCTGGTCGAGGATGGTTTCCATCAGCTCCTGGTAATGCTGGATGCTGCTGGTCAGAAAGCGCACCAGGTAGTCATAGCCACCGCTGATCAGGTGGCATTCGAGCACTTCGTCGATGTTGCGAATGCTCGATTCGAATTTCTGAAAGTCGGAGCGTTTGTGGTCGCTCAGTGTGACTTCGGTGAAGATGGTTACCGAGTTGGCGAACTTGGCCAGGTTCAGGTGGGCTTCGTAGCCGCTGATATAGCCTGCCGCCTCGAGTCGCTTGACCCGTTGCAGGCACGGGCTGGGCGACAGCCCCACGGCTTCGGCCAGGCTGACGTTGGTCATGCGGCCGTCTTTCTGCAACTGGACCAGGATGTTGATATCGATCCGATCGAGCTTGGTTGCCGCTTCCATTCCTGACTCCTGAAATGCGGGATGACAAAAAAACACACTTTCACCCACGGGGCCTTCGCTGGCAAGGCCGCTCCCGGTGGGAGCCGGCATTGCCAGCGAAGGTGGCGCCGCAGAGGGGCGGATTACGCCGTAGCGCGGGTCAACGCCTGGTCGAGCATGCGCAGCGCTTCGGAAATCTGCGCCTCGGTGGTCACCAGCGGTGCCAGGAAGCGCACCACGTTGCGGTACACGCCGCACTTGATCACCAGCAGGCCGGCTTCACGGGCCTGGTCGATGATGGCCTGGGCCAGGTTCGCGTCCGGGGTCTGCGCGGCGTCGTCGGCCACGATCTCGATGGCCTGCATGAAGCCCAGGCCACGCACGTCGCCGATGCACGGGTAGCGGTTCTGCAGGGCCAGCAGGCCTTCACGCAGTTGCACCGCACGCTGCTCGCCCTGGGCCAGCAGGTCTTCTTCCTCGAACAGGTCCATCACCGCCAGTGCAGCCGCGCAGGCCACGGCGTTGCCGCCGTAGGTGCCGCCCAGGCCGCCCGGGGTCGGCGCGTCCATGATCTCGGCACGCCCCACCACACCCGACAGCGGCATGCCGCCGGCCAGGCTCTTGGCCACGGTCACCAGGTCAGGCTGGATGCCCGAGTGCTGGAAGCCGAACGGCTTGCCGGTACGCCCGAAGCCGGCCTGGATCTCGTCCAGGATCAGCACGATGCCGTGGCGCGTGCAGCGTTCGCGCAGGGCGCGCAGGAAGGCATCGGGGGCGCGCAGGAAGCCGCCATCGCCTTGCACCGGCTCGATCAGGATGGCCGCCACGCGGTCGGGGGCCACGTCGGTGGCGAACAGGTGGTCGAGTTCGGCCAGGGCGTCGTCACTGCTCACGCCGCGGTATTCGTTGGGGTAGGTGGCGTGGTAGATCTCGGCCGGGAACGGGCCGAAGTTCTGCTTGTACGGCTGGCTCATGCCGGTCAGGGTGACGCCCAGCAGGGTGCGCCCGTGGAAGCCGCCGCGAAACGAGATCACCGCCGGGCGGTTGGTGTAGCCACGGGCGATCTTGATGGCGTTCTCCACCGCTTCGGCGCCGGAGGTGAACAGCACGCTCTTGTAGGCTTCGCCGCCACCGACCATGGCGTTCAGGCGCGCTGCCACGTCGATGTACGACGCATAGGCCACCACCTGGAAGCTGGCATGGGAGATCTCGCCCACCTGGCGGCGCACGGCCTCGACCACACGCGGGTGGTTGTGGCCGACGTTGAGCACGCCGATGCCGCCGACGAAGTCCAGGTAGCGCTTGCCGTCCACGTCCCACAGCTCCGAACCCTGGGCGTGGCTGACCACGATCGGGTGGGCGGTGGCGATGCCGCGGGGTACGTGCTGCTCGCGCAGGGCCAGCAGGCGTTGATTTTCAGTCAGTGCAGAATTCATGGTGCAGCTCCATTAACTAACGATGGTGTCAGGGGTTCGGGAACGCAGGTATTCAGTCGAGGCCGCCCATGTGCCAGGCCTTGATTTCGAGGAACTCGTCCAGGCCGTACTTGGAGCCTTCACGGCCGGTACCGGACTGTTTCATGCCGCCGAACGGTGCCACTTCCATGGAGATGATCCCGGTGTTCAGGCCGACCATGCCGAACTCCAGGCGCTCGCCCACACGCCAGGCGCGGCGCATGTCCTGGGTGAAGTAGTAGGCGCCCAGGCCGAACGGGGTGGCGTTGGCGATGGCCAGGGCCTCGGCTTCGTCCTTGAAACGGAACAGCGGGGCAACCGGGCCGAAGGTCTCTTCGGTGGCCAGCAGCATGTCGGTGGTGGCGTCCAGCAGCACGGTCGGCTGCACGAACAGGCCGGTGTCGTCGGGCATGCCGCCAATCGAGATGCTGGCGCCTTTTTCCACCGCATCGCCGATGTGGCTGGCTACTTTTGCGACGGCGGCGGCGTTGATCAGCGGGCCGATGGTCACGTTCTCGCCCAGGCCATCACCCACCTTCAGCTCGGCCACCGCAGCCCGCAGGCGCTCGGCGAAGCGGTCGTAGATGCCGTCCTGCACCAGAATGCGGTTGGCGCACACGCAGGTCTGCCCGGCGTTGCGGAACTTGCTCAGCATCACCCCGGCAATCGCCAGGTCGAGGTCGGCGTCGTCGAACACGATGAACGGCGCGTTGCCACCCAGCTCCAGGCTCAGGCGCTTGAGGGTGTCGGCGCACTGGCTCATCAGCAGCTTGCCGATGCGCGTGGAGCCGGTGAACGACAACTTGCGCACGGCCTGGTTGGCGGTCACTTCGCTGCCGATGCCGGCAGGCAGGCCGGTGAGCACGTTGAACACCCCGGCCGGGATGCCAGCACGATCTGCCAGTACCGCCAGGGCCAGGGCCGACAGCGGGGTCATCTCGGACGGCTTGACCAGCACGGTGCAGCCGGCGGCCAGGGCCGGCGCGCATTTGCGCGTGATCATCGCGTTGGGGAAGTTCCACGGGGTGATGGCCGCCACCACGCCGATCGGCTGCTTGAGCACCAGGATGCGGCGGTCGTTGGTGGGCGCGGGGATGGTGTCGCCGTAGATGCGACGGGCCTCTTCGGCAAACCATTTGACGAAGCTGGCGCCGTAGCCGATTTCGCCGCGCGACTCGCTCAGGGGCTTGCCTTGTTCGGCGGTCATGATCAGCGCCAGGTCTTCCTGGTTTTCCAGGATCAGGCTGTACCAGGCTTCCAGGTGACGTGCGCGGGTGGCGGCGGGGACTTCGCGCCAGCTTTCGAAACGGGCCTGGGCGGCCTCGATGGCGCGTCGCGTCTCGGCGGCGCCGAGGGCCGGGACCCGGGCGATTTCGCTGCCGTCGGCGGGGTTGATCACGGCAATCGTTTCGCCGTTGTCGGCATCGATCCAGCTGCCATTGACGTAAGCGCGTTCGACAAGCAGCGAGGGGTCACGCAGTGTGCTTTTCAACATGGAGAGGGTGCCTTCTACGGGTCCGGTGAATGGCACGATTGTAAGAACAGGCACGCAGTGACCGATGCCGAGATGACCGCTTGGGCCAGGCATAAATGCCGTATTGAGGAGGTTGGCAGCACACTATGCTGCGGGGGTGGTCGAGGTGTCTCCAGCGCCGGTCAAGCCCGCTCCCGCAAGGCCACTGACGGCCTGCTGGAGCGGGCCTGGCCCGCCACCGGGCGGTACAGGCAGCAGATTGTTTGTCAGGCGTCGTTCTGCAGGCGGTACATCTCGGTTGCCACCTGCAGCTGAAAGCGCGCCTGCGGGTTCTCCATCGACAGCTGCAGCAGCTCTTCGATGCGCTCCACGCGGTAGCGTAATGTGCTGATGTGGATGTCCAGGCAGCGGGCGCTGCTGGCCAGCTGAAAGCCTTCGCTGGCCAGGGTGCACAGGGTTTCCATGAGCATGGCGCCGTTCTTGTGCCGGGTCAGCGGGGTCACCAGGCGCTCCAGCAGCATGCGCCGTGCATCGTCGTCGCCCATCAGCGCCCGCGGAAACAGCACTTCGTCAAACCCATGCAGCTTGCCCGGGCGCAGCAGCGGCAGCAGGGTGGCCACATCCCCGGCGCCCTGGGCCATGCCTGCCACGCCCCGGTGCACGCGGCTGGCGGCCATGGCGCCGCCGTCCAGTCGAATATGCTTCCAGATCGACTCGGGCACCACATCGGCCGGCACGATCAGGCTGATCTGGTTCAACGACACCGACAGCAGGGGCGCGATTCCCAGCCCCTGCATGATCTCGGTGATGCGCTCGGCCTGCTCCTTGCGCCGCTGGAAGCCCTCGCGGCTGAGGGGAATCGGCTCGTCCAGCAACACCAGGCACACGCGGTAGTCGCGGGTATGACACCAGCCGGACACCAGCGCACGTTCGATGGCGCGCGGCGTTTCGGGGAACTTGCCTTCCAGCAGCCCTGCCACCAGGGCATGGCCGAGGCGGTTTTCCTGGTCCAGCAATTCGCGTTGATGGGACAGCTGCAGGGCGGCGATCAGCGCAGCATGTTCCACTGCGCGGCAGTGCAGCTCCTCGAAGCTGTCCCGCTGGCCCTTGAGCCACACCACCCCGACCCGCTCGCCCTGCAGGCGGATGGGGCAGCCCAGGCGAAATGCGCCGGCATCGGCGTCCAGCTCCAGCACCTGCGGCTCGACCCCCTGCAGCAGGTTGGCCTGCTCGTTCAGGTGGCGCATCACGGCAAGCTCCACGGCGTCATTGGCCGGCTCGCTGGCCCCCAGCACACTGCCGGAGCTGGCCACGATCAGCGCCGGCAGTTCCAGGGCGCTGGTGAGGGCGCTGGCCAGGCTCTGCAGGTTGTCGGCCTCGATGGCAGCGCGGGTGAGCATGCGGTGGATAAGGTCGGAGCGACGGATGATGCGGGTCTGGAAGTTGATGATCTGTTCGAGAACCTGCTGGGTGATGTCGCTGAAGGCGACTTCCCAAGGCAGTTCCAGCAAAGGGAAACAGCAGCGGTCGGCCTCTTCGATGGCCGCCTGGGGGAAGTGTTCGTGAAAGTGCGGGACTGCCATCACGACCCCGGCCAGGCCCAGCTCGGCCAGGCGGCGAACCATGTCGCGGCATTTTTGCGGGTCTTGCGGCCAGTTGTAGCCGGTGGTCAGCAGCAGGTCGCCCTTTTTCAGCCAGTTGAAGATGTCGGGGTGATCGACGATATGCACCCACGCCAGGTCGCGGTCCAGGCATTGCCTGCCCGCGACCACGGTGGCCTGGCTGAGGGAGGTCTGTTCCAGGGCTGTGGCGAGTTTCATGTGCAATCCACGATCCAGACACGATAGGGGATCGCAGTCTAGCGGACTGGACATGGCTGCGGGGAGGGCCCTGGACAGGAGAATAGAACCTGTGCGCTGATCATCCATGAGGCGCACAGGGAGGGGAAATCAGGACTTGCTAGCCCAGGCGTTGAACTTCTGTTCAAGCGTTTCTGCGTTCTCGAGCCAGAACTCGACGTTTACCCGCAGTGCATTCTTCTGGTTCTCTGCCGCGGTGGGCAGGTCGTCAGCCAGCGACTTGTCGAGCATTTCGGCGGCCTTGGTGTTGGACGGGCCGTAGGCCATCTGCTCGGTGTAGAGCTTCTGCTGCTCAGGCTGCATGGCGAACTTGATGAAGTCGTAGGCCTTGTCCAGGTTCTTGGTGCCGCGCGGGATGGCCCACTCGTCGAACTGGTACAGGTTCTGGTTCCAGACGATCTTCAGGTTGCTGCCGCTCTGCTGTGCAGCGTGGATGCGGCCGTTGTACGAGGACGCCATCACCACATCGCCAGCCACCAGGTACTGCGGCGGCTGTGCACCGGCTTCCCACCACTGGATGTACGGCTTGATCTCGTCCAGTTTCTTGAAGGCGCGGTCCACACCTTCTTTGGTGCTGAGCAGCTTGTAGACTTCGGCAGGCGGCACGCCGTCGGCCATCAGGGCGAATTCCAGCGAGCCACGGGCAGATTTGCGCAGGCTGCGCTTGCCCGGGAATTTCTTCACGTCCCAGAAGTCGGCCCAGCCGGTAGGGGCGACTTTCAGTTTGTCGGCGTTGTAGGCCAGCACGTTGGACCACACGAAGATACCGACGCCACAGCCGTCGTCACTCTTGGTGCCTTCGATCCAGTCGCCCGGCGTGCCGAGGCGTTCGTAGTCGAGTTTTTCGAACAGACCTTCTTCACAGCCACGGGCACGGTCGGTGTCTTCGGTATCGAGCACGTCCCAGGTCACGGTCTTGGTGTCGTTCATGGCGATGAGCTTGGAGATTTCACCGTTCCACTCGCCAGCGATCACCTGGGTCTTGGTCTTTTCTTCGTAGGGCTTGTAGAACGCGGTGACCTGCGCGGCCTTGCTCGCGCCACCATAGGAGATCACCGTGAGCTTGTCGGCAAAGGCACTGTTGGCCAGCATCAGGCCACCGAGCACGGTGAGGGTGAAGAGTTTTTTCGACATTCGAACGCTCCAATCAAGACTGTTATTTCGAGTTATGTTTGGCAGTTGCAAGCGGGCGCAAAATAGATGAAAGGTGCTGATTTTTATAGTGGCAAGGTGCCTGCTGTGTTTGAGAGTGAGTTGAGGCTAATGGATAAGCGCTGCCATGGGTATCTATTAAACGCAGGATAAGCCTATTTTTTTATCCTGCGCTTTATAGGAAGGTGCTTCGTACTTTAGTGGCGATCGAACCATACGGTCTGCGCGTTGCAGAACTCGCGAACGCCGAAGTGCGAGAGTTCGCGGCCAAAGCCGCTCTTCTTCACGCCACCGAAGGTCACGCGCGGATCACTGGCGCTGTAGCCGTTGATGAACACGCCGCCGCACTCCAGTTCGTCGGCCAGTTGTCGGGCCAGTGCCGCATCGCGGGTGTACACGGTCGAGGTCAGGCCGAATTCGCTGTCGTTGGCCAGCTGCAGGGCGTGGCGCGCATCCCGGGCAGTGATGATCGAGGCCACCGGGCCGAACAGCTCCTGGCGGAACGAGGTCATCTGGTCGGTGACGTCGGCCAGTACCGTGGGCGCGTAGTAGTTGCCCGGGCCGTCGACCTTGTGCCCGCCCAGCAGCAGCGTGGCGCCTTCGGCCAGGGTGGCCTGGACCTGCTGGTCGAGCTCGTCGCGCAGGTCATGACGCGCCATCGGCCCCAGGTAGGTGTCGGCCAGCAACGGGTCGCCCATCACCAGCGCGCGGGTTTTCTCGACGAACTTGCGGGTGAATGCCTCGACCACGCCGGCTTCGACGATCAGCCGCTTGGCTGCCGCGCACACCTGGCCGGTGTTCTGGTAGCGGCCGATCACGGCAGCCTGTACGGCGGCATCCAGGTCGGCATCGTTCAACACGATGAACGGGTCGGAGCCGCCCAGTTCCAGTACGCATTTTTTCAGCGCGGCACCGGCCTGGGCACCGATGGCGGCACCGGCACGCACGCTGCCGGTAAGGGTCACGGCGACGATGCGCGGGTCGACGATGGCCCTGGATACGCCCTCAGGCGTCACGTTGAGCACCTCGAACACACCTTCGGGGAATTCGGCCTGCTGGAACGCATCGCGCAGCAGGTAGGCCGAGCCCATCACATTGGGCGCGTGCTTGAGCACGTAGGTGTTGCCGGCGATCAGCGCGGGTACCGCACCGCGCAGCGCTTGCCACAGCGGGAAGTTCCACGGCATCACCGCGAGGATCGGGCCCAGTGGGCGGTATTCGATGTGGGCCTTGGCGTCGGGTACCTGGGTCGGCTCGGGGGCCAGCATGGCCGGCCCGTTCTCGGCGTACCACTCGCACAGCTGGGCGCACTTTTCCACTTCGCCGCGGGCCTGGGCCGCAGGCTTGCCCATTTCCAGGGTAATCATCCGCGCCATGGCCTGGGCGTTGTCGCGCAGCACGCCGGCGAGTTTCACCAGCAGGGCCGAGCGGGTGGCCAGCGGGGTACGCCGCCAGCCGGCAAACCCGGCAGCGGCGCGGCCCAGGGCGGCGTCCATCAGTGCGTCGGTTTCATAGGCGTAGTGGCCGATGCGTTCACCGGTGGCCGGGTTGATCGAGAGGGCATGGGTATGGCTGGTTATGTCGGTCATGGCGGGCGTTCCTGTCAGAAGGGAAACAGGGGCCCAGCGTAATGCCGTGCTAATCTTTCGAAAACTGAATAATTAAAACGGTTTCTTTCACGTTTGGAGAATGTTTTTGGACCTGGTACAGCTTGAGATTTTCACCGCCGTGGCCGAGCACGGCAGCATCAGCGCAGCCGCCCAGCACATCCACCGCGTGCCGTCGAACCTGACCACGCGGATCAAGCAGCTGGAAGCCGACCTGGGGGTGGAGCTGTTCATTCGTGAAAAGCTGCGCCTGCGCCTCTCGCCGGCCGGCTGGACCTTCCTGGAGTACGCCAAGCGCATCCTGGCCTTGGTGCAGGAGGCCCGACTGACCGTGGCGGGGGAGGAACCCCAGGGGGCGTTCTCGCTGGGCTCGCTGGAAAGTACCGCAGCGGTGCGCATCCCCGCGTTGCTGGCGGCCTACAACCAGCAGTACGCCAAGGTCGAGCTGGACCTCTCCACCGGGCCGTCGGGCACCATGATCGAGGGCGTGCTGTCGGGACGCCTGGCGGCGGCCTTCGTCGACGGCCCGGTGCTGCACCCCTCGCTGGAGGGCGTGCCGGTGTTCGAGGAGGAGATGGTCATCATCGCGCCGCTCAACCATGCGCCGATCCACCGTGGCCAGGACGTCAACGGGCAGAGCATCTATGCGTTCCGGGCCAACTGTTCGTACCGCCATCATTTCGAGCGCTGGTTCACCCAGGATGCCGCCGTGCCGGGCAAGATCTTCGAACTGGAGAGCTACCACGGCATGCTCGCCTGCGTGAGCGCAGGGGCGGGGCTGGCGCTGATGCCACGCAGCATGCTCGAGAGCATGCCGGGGTGCGCCACGGTCAGCGTGTGGCCGATGTCGCAACGTTTTCGCTACCTGCGCACCTGGCTGGTATGGCGCAGCGGCACGGTATCGCGCAGCCTGGCGATGTTCGTGAAACTGCTGGAGGAGCGGGGCGCGGTGCTCCAATAGTGCGGCGTGGCGCCACTGCGGTCTGGCGGTTATCGCACTTTTTACGTTTTTTCGGCTCTATTCATCGCCAGGCCGCGTCGATCCCCAACGCGGCCCGTGAATCCAGACCCCGGTGCCGATGGTTTATCCGCTTTGCGTTCCACCCCAGCGCGTGCTGCGCCGGCTGTTGCTGGCGGGTACGCTGATGGCCTGCGCCGCTGGCTGTACCCAGCAGCAGGGGCGCGATATCGCCACCCAGCTGGGCAACGGCCGGCCCCAGGAACTGTTCCAGACCAGCGTCGATCGCATGGCCACACTGTCGATGCAGGACAACCTGCAGAGCCTGTACCTGTTGATGAGCAAGCTGTACCTGCGCAACCCCAACCAGTGGCGCGAATCGGGCTTTCTCGATGCTGCCAGTGCCGAGCGGCAGATCCGCCAGGCCATCGAGCAGCGCCAGGCCTTGCCGCAGCTGGGCGAGCGCCGCGACCTGGCGGCACTGAGCTATGCCCTGAGCCCGGAGTTCAGGGGCGATCGCGTTGGCGCGTTCATCTACGCCATCGGCAGCATGCTGGTGACCGCCCATGGCGGGCGTACCGAATTCTTCATCACCGACACCATCGACCCGCAGTTCGTCAGCAACGCAGCGCGCAACATCGAGAAGGCCACCTGGCTGCTGAGCCAGCGCCAGGATGCCAATGGCGTGCTGTTGCTGTTCTCCAACGAAATCTCCGAGGCGGGCAGCAACCTGAGCTTTGCCGTGGAGTTCGGCAAGATCGTCGCGCGCCTGGACCTGCTGACCCAGATGCTCGACGAGCGCTACCGGCGCATCGGCCTGAACTATGCGCAGAGCCTGTTGCTGATGAACTTTCTGCCGGTGCAGTGAGGTGTCTGCCTGGCGCCTTTGGGCGCAGATTCACTGAACCATCGCGGCGTCGCCTGACCTAACGCAATACCATTCGGGAGATGACGCATGCAAAACAACGGTTATATCTGGATCACATTGGCGGTAATCCTGGCCCTGGTGGAACTGTGGGCCATCAAGAGCATCATCGGCAGCAAGAGCAGAGCCGACCGCAAGATGTTGTGGATCGTGCTGGTGGTGTTCGTGCCGCTGGTCGGCCTGATCGTGTGGGGCGTGGCGGGGCCCAAGGCGATCAACAACAACGCGGCCTCTCGCAACGGCTGACTCAACGGCGCAAATTGAGCTTCGGATTGCTGGCTGATATGGCCATTTGACACCCCTCCATTCGCCATCTAGCGTTGAGCGCGAAATTGCGCATTCGCGCAGACCCCACTGGCAAGGAGGCTAGACGGCCATGATCAGCCCGGCATCGATCAAATCCATTCGTGTGCACCCAGGGCTCGGCGTTGCCCGTGTCGGCAACGCCGATGGCGATGAGGAGTACGTACTCGCCGCGCAAGTGCCAGGGGCACTGGCCAGCAGCGCCGACGGGCAATTTCGCGATGCCAGGGGCCAGGTGCGGCGCCAGGCCGTGCGCTTTCGCCTCTATGCCGAACTGCACGACGGCACCGTACAGGAGCTGAGCCTGGACGACGGCGTGCAGATCGAATGGACCGTGGAAGTCGCCAACCTCAAGGCCGGCTGGTACGCCTTCGAAAACGCCATGGACCTGCCCGGCCAGTACGCCATCGCCGAAAAACGGCGCAACCCGCACGTGACCGGCGCGCAGCGCCAGGCCCTGGACATCCGCCCCGGCCCCAGGACCATCAGCGGCCGCCGCCAGCAAGGCAAGCCCTTTCATTTCGACACCGGCACCTTCCACGGCAAACCCGTGTACCTGGGCGAACTGCGCACCGACGAGGCCGGGCGCCTGATCGCTTTCGGCGGGCACGGCCACAGCGCACCGCGGGTGGACAAGACCCCACCGACGACCTTCGCCAACAACGACGACTGGCACGACGACGTGTCGGACGGCCCGGTGTACGCACGGGTGACGTTCAACAACGGCCAGCGCCTGGATGCCGAGCCCGGCTACCTGGTGGTGACGCCCCCCAACTACGCGCCAGGGCTGTTCGGCGTGGTCACCATGGAAGAGGTGGTGCGCGACCTGTTCGTGCGCCAGGGTCAGCTGCCGGCCGAACCGGGCTGTTCGTTCACCCGCGATATCTGGCCGATCTTCGAGCGCATGACCCACATGCAGTGGACCAACCAGGGCCTGTTCATGCTCAGCGGCCACGGTTCGCCACTCGATACCCAGAACCCCGACGTGGTGGCCCGGCTGGCCGACCCCGGTGAGGCCAGTGCGGACTTTCGGCGCAAGGTCTTCGCGCTGTTTCGCGACCCCGCCAGCACCGCCGAGTTCGCCCCGGCGCTGTTGCCCCTGTACGGCGACTATTACGGCGACTATGACCTCGACCCCCAGCCGCCATCCGCGGTCGGGCTCGCGGTCACCCCGCTGATGTACCAGGCCTTGAGCCAGTGGGTGCAAGGCGAATTCGTCGCCGACTGGCAGGGCGCGCCGGTGCCGGCAGACTTCGACACGCTCGAACCGCGCGCCCAGGCCCAGGCGCTGGACCGCGCCGGCCTGCATGAATGCCTGGGCGGCCCGTTCCACCCGGGCATCGAACTGACCTGGTTCATGCGTGTGCCCAGCGTGTGGCGCAGCCCTTATCGCCTGGCGGTACTGCCCCAGGGGCAGGCGGTGCGCCAGGATTTCGGGGACGAACTCACGCCACAGGTGTGCCTGGCACCCCAGGGCCCGCTGGACGGCGTGGGCCCGGGTTCGCTGACCCGCGCGCTGGGCGTGCCGTGGCAGACCGACGAGGCCTCGTGCCTGTCGGATGCCGAGTACGAGCCCAGTACCTACCTGTCGTTCCCCAGCTACTGGGGGGCCCGCGTGCCCAACCAGGTACTGAGCAGCGAGGCGTGGGAGCGTGTGGGCGCAAGACGTACCACGCCAGCGCAGCAGCTCAAGCATTTTTCCTACCGCGAGGACTGGCTGCGCGACCTGAAGGGCAGCTACTTCACGCGCATCAACCTGATGGTGAGCCACTGGTGGGAGTTGGGCATTCTGCTGGCCCACGACGCCACCCCCGAGGCGACCGCACTGGGGTTGCCGGCGCGGGCCTGGATCGAAAGCGGGCGGCCCGAGCGGGTCACCGGCTCCAATGCCAAGCTCGACCTGCTGGCGGTGATCGAGGCCCTGGATTCGCCGCCACCGTTGCTGGGCGAGACCGAACTGGAGCCGCCCAGGCAGAAGGTACCGCCACGTCGTCGGCTGCGCAGGGACGAGATTTGAACCCCGTGCACGACGTGCTGGTGGTGGGCGCCGGGCCGGCCGGCACCGCGCTGGCCATCCGCCTGGCGCAGGCCGGGTTGCAGGTGGGGCTGGTGGAGCGTGAACCCGAGGCGGCGCTGCGCCCCGGCGAGTGCCTGTCTCCCGAGGCGTTGCCTGCACTTGCCGCACTGGGGCACGCCGACCTGCTCGACGACAGCACCGTGGCGCGACGCTGCTGCGGCGTGCAGTCGATCTGGCTGACCAGCGAGCCGGTATTTCGCGACTACTTCTGCGAGCGCGCCGCCCATGGCGCGTTCCTGGAACGACGGGTGTTCGACGCCCGGCTGCGGGAAAGGGCGGCGGCGCTTGGGATCACCCGTGAAGACGACGTGCGGGTGACCCATGCCGATTTTGCCGACGACAGCATTACCCTGGGCGGTCGGCGAGGTGAACACCCCTGGCGCGGGCAGGCACGTTTCGTGGTGGATGCCACCGGCAAGGCCAGTTGCATCGCCCGGCTCGGCGGGGCACGGCGCCAGCGCCTGAGTCGCCAGGTGGCGGTCGCGGCGCGCCTGCCGCGAGGTGGCTCGGAACTGGCCGACACCGAGTGGCTGCTGATCGAGGCCGATGCCCAGGGCTGGTGGTCCGGGGCCACCACCGCCAGCGGCCAGCGTCACCTGGTGCGCTTCTTTCCCGGCGGTGACGGTCAGCGCACCGCGCCGCAGTTGGCCGAGCAACTGCAGCGCACGCGCCTGATGCAGCGCTATGCAGGTGCCGACGAACTGGCCGCAGCGCAGGTTCAGGTACTGGATGCCGGCTGCAGTGCACTGCAGCGCTGTGCATCGGCGCACTGGCTGGCGGTGGGCGAGGCGGCCATCGCCTTCGACCCGGTGTCGTCCCAGGGCCTGACCCACGCGCTGGGTGCCACCGACCTGGCTGCCCGCGCCATCCTGGCCAGGTTGCAGCAGGGCCGTCTGGACCTGCTGCACCAGTACGACCGGCACACCCGTATCACCCTGGGGCATTCGCTCAAGGGCCTGGCGCGGCACTACGCGCAGTGCCAGCCGTTGATGGCCGCGGGCTGAGGGCAGGGCGCCGGCGTTCCGGATTGCGGAATAAATTCCTCATCTGCAATACTGGCGCCGAATCCCTTCACTGGAACACCCTCTCCATGACGTATCGCCTGCAGGCTGACGCCGTGACGCTTCGCTACGACCAGCGCACGATCTCCACGGACCTTTCGGTGGCTATCACCGAAGGGTCCTTTACCGTCATCGTCGGCCCCAATGCCTGTGGCAAATCCACCTTGCTGCGGGCCTTGTCGCGCCTGCTGGTGCCTTCGAGCGGCACGGTGCTGCTCGATCAGGTCGATATTCACACGCTCGCGGCCAAGGACGTGGCCCGGCGGCTCGGCCTGCTGCCCCAGAGCGCGGTTGCGCCCGACGGCATCACCGTGGCCGACCTGGTGGCCCGCGGGCGCTACCCGCACCAGTCGTTCCTGCGCCAATGGTCGCAGGCCGACGAACAGGCCGTGACCGCAGCCATGCAGGCGGCGCAGGTCAGCGAGCTGTCCGAGCGCCTGCTGCAGGAGTTGTCCGGCGGCCAGCGCCAGCGGGTATGGATCGCCATGGTGCTGGCGCAGCAGACGCCGGTACTGCTGCTCGACGAGCCCACCACCTACCTCGATATCGCGCACCAGATCGAACTGCTGGAGCTGCTGGCCGAGCTCAATCGCCAGGGCCGCACCATCGTTGCGGTGCTGCATGACCTCAACCAGGCGTGCCGCTATGCCTCGCACCTGATCGCCATGAAGGCCGGCGCCATCGTCGCCCAGGGCGACCCGGCGCGCATCTTCACCGAGGCCCTGGTGCAGGAGGTGTTCGGCGTGGCCTCGATGATCATCGCCGACCCGGTCAGCGGCACGCCGCTGCTGGTGCCCTTGTCGCGCGAGCGGGCGATGGTGTCAGGCGCCTTGCCACGGCAGGCCGCCGGTTGACTGGTTGACCCGGCTGGCCGCCCGGAACAGCGCATCGCGGTCTTCGGGCGTCTTGAGCTGACCCAGGTCGGTCACCGTGGTCACCACACACACGATCTCGCCCTGGGCGTCGAACACCGGCGCGGCCTGCCCGGTGACATTCGACAGCAGGTGGCTGGTCTTCTCGGCCCAGCGGCTGCTGCGCACCTCGTCCAGCACAGCCTTGGCCGGCGCCGTGCCGCGAAAGTGCGCCGGTTGCAGCTTGCGCGCCGCATCGATGGTGGCCTTGGGCAGGAAGGCCTGGAACACCAGCCCGCAGGCGGTGTTGTCGATGGGCAGCACGTCGCCCAGGGCCAGCGGGTTGATCGAGAAGAACGCGCTGCGGTACCAGCGCACCAGCGTCGGGCCACGGTCGGTCCAGATCGCCACGCCGCCGCTGGCCGCATGCTGGTGGGCCAGCGCCTTCATGTGCTGCGCGGCGATCTCCACTGCATCCACCCGCTTGAGCGCACCGATACCGATGCTCAGCGCCGCCGGGCCCAGGTCGTACAGGCTGCTGGCCGGGTCCTGCCTGGCCAGGCCCTCCTTGACCAGACTCTGCAGATAGCGGTGCGCGGTGGACGCGCCGGTCTGGGTGCGCCGCGCCACTTCCCCCAGGGCCAGTTCGTGCTCGGCGCTGGCCAGTACGTTGAGAAAGCGGGCGGCGATGGCGACGGACTGAATGGTGCCCGAACGTTTTTCGCCCGGCGCGTGCGGGGCGTCATCCGCAGCTGGAATGGTTTTTTTCAACGGGCCTCTCCTCATCGCCGGCTGGCGGCTGTTCCTCATCAGGCATCAAGTGTGCGCCGCTTGTGCGCGGCGTCGGTGCGCATGATACCGACTTTTCCGAGCGCTGGCCGGGCCCCTGGATTTACCACATTGCAGAATCAATTCTCTATTGAGGAATGAAGTGGCCACATGATACCTTTCGCACAAACGATTATGATTATCATTTGGAGCGTATCTTGAAGGCCTATTCACCCCTTGAACTCACCTGCGGTTTCAGCGTGCTGACCCTGGCGACCGTGCTCGGCATGGCGCCCGCGATGGCCGATGATGCCGTTGTTGCCCCGGGCAAAGGCGCAGTCACCTTCGAACCGATCATGATCACCGGGGAAAAGCTCGAGCGTGACCTGAAGAACACCGCCTCCTCGGTGTCGGTCAAGACTGCCCGCGACATCGAGCGCCAGAACACCGGCAACGCCAGCGTGCATGAAGTGCTCAACGACGTGCCCAACGTGATCTATACCGGCTCGGTAGGCGCGCCGATCATCCGCGGCCAGGACACCCAGGGCCCGAACAACGGGCAGAACCAGTTCTGGGGCGGCACCGTGCCACGGGCCACCATCAACCTGGACGGCCACTACCTGAACTACAACGAGATGTTCTTCGGCGCCACCTCGGTGTGGGACGTGGACAGCATCGAGGTGTTCCGCGGCCCGCAGACCACCTCGCAAGGCGCCAACGCCATCGCCGGCGCGATCATCGTCAACACCAAGGACCCGACCTTCACCCCCGAGGCCGCCTACCAGGCCGAGATCGGCAACTACAACGCCAAGCGCACCTCCATCGCGCTGTCCGGGCCGCTGATGGGTACCGACCTGGCCGGGCGCCTGGCGGTGGACTACTCGGCGCGCGATACCTTCATCGACTACACCAACCCCAACTTCCAGAAGGGCAAGACCGACCACGACTTCAGCGCGCTCACCACCCGCGCCAAGCTGCTATGGCTGCCCACCGACATCCAGGGGCTGGAGGCCAAGTTCACCTTCTCGCACAACGAGAGCAACCGCCCCACCCAGGAAGCCGCCTCGGCGCCGTACCACAAGCTCGATCACACCACCACGACCATGCCCAGCTGGGAGCAGAGCACCAACACCAGCGTGCTGGACGTGAGCTACGACTTCGACAACGGCCTCAAGCTGATCAACCAGGCGCAGTATTCGTTGTCCAGCGTGCAGCGCTACACCGGCATCCCGGGGCAGGGCGACGCCGACATCAAGCAGAAGAACCTGTCCAACGAAACCCGCCTGGTGTTCGGTGACCAGCACAGCGTGCTCAGCGGCGCCACCGGCCTCTACGTGGCGCGCACCAGGACCGACGAAACCCTCAACCTGGCCGGGCTGTCGGCGTTCGACGACACCAAGGAAAACCTCGGCCTCTTCGGCGAGCTGAACTACCGCCTGAGCGACCTGTGGACCCTGAGCACGGGCCTGCGCTTCCAGCAGGACCGTATCGAGCGCGACGGCAACTCGGTGCTGGCGCCCACTGCGCTGGACTACCAGAAGACCTTCACCGCCGTGCTGCCCAAGGTATCGCTGGCCTACGCCGAGACCCCGGACTGGACCGTGGGCGCGATGGTCAGCCGCGGCTACAACCCGGGCGGTGTCTCGCTCAACCTGTCGACGCGCCAGTGGCAGTACTTCAAGGAAGAGTCGGTGTGGAACTACGAGCTGTTCACCCGCGCCAGCCTGCTCGATGACCGCCTGCGCCTGAGCGGCAACCTGTTCTACATGGACATGAAGGATTCGCAGTACAACATTCCGGTGGTGATCTCCACCGGGATCAGCCAGTCCTACACCATCAATGCCGAGAAGGCCCACGCCTACGGCATGGAACTGAGCGCCGACTACCAGCTGCTCGACAGCCTGACCCTCAAGGCCAGCGCCGGCACCCTGCGCACGCGCATCGACCGCATCACCAGCAATGACAGCTACCAGGCCAACGAGTTTGCCAAGTCGCCCGGCTACACCCTGAGCTTCGGGCCCAGCTGGGACGTGACCGACAAGCTCAACCTGTCGGCCCAGGTGCGGCATATCGACGGCTACTACTCCGACACGGCCAACAACTCGTCGTATTCGGTCGACTCCTACACCCTGACCGATGCCCGTGCCAGCTACCAGTTCACCCCGGCGGTGGAACTGTACGGCTACGTCAAGAACGTGTTCGACGACCGCTCGGCCACCTACCTGCAGCAGAACCGCGGCATTGGCGGCACCGAGGCGAGCATGACCACGCCACGCATGTTCGGCGTGGGCGTCAAGGGCTCGTTCTGAATCAACCCACTGTCAACGGCGGCCCTGGGGCCGCCGTACTCGATCACTTGCACCCGGAGCTTTGATGACCTCGCCCAAGCGACTCCATATCGGCCTTTCACTGGCCCCCACCTGGCTCAGCGGCGACGCCTGGCGGCGCGCCGACAGCAACGTCGAGGGCCTGTTCACCAGTGCCTTCGCCATCGATCTGGCGCAGCGCGCCGAAGCGGCGCACCTGGACTTCGTGTTCCGCCCCGACGTCAGTTGCCTGCCGGTGGAAATGCTCGAAAGCGGCCCTGGCTTCACCAGCCTCGACCCCACCATCCTGCTGGCCGCCGTGGCCCAGCAGACCTCGCACATCGGCCTGGTGTCGACGGTGTCGACCACCTTCTATCCGCCGTATGTGGTGGCGCGCCAGCTGCAATCGCTGAACTGGATCAGCAACGGGCGCGTGGGCTGGAACATCGTCACCGCCTTGCAGGGGCACGAGAACTTCGGCCTTGAGCAGATGCCCGACGCCGACGAGCGCTATGCGCGGGCGGCCGAGTTCACCGAGCTGGTGCACCAGCTGTGGGGCAGCTTCCCGTTCGAGGCGCTGACCATCGACCGTGCCAATGGCTGCTATGCCGACACCACCCAGGTGCGCCCGGTCAACCATGAGGGCACCTACCTCAAGGTCAAGGGCCCGCTGAACCTGCCAGCCTTCCCCGGCACGCGCATTCCGCTGATCCAGGCCGGTGCCTCGGAGTCGGGGCGGGATTTCGCCGCCTCGGTGGCCGACCTGGTGTTCGCACCCACGCCCGACAAGGAAGCGGCGCTTGAACTGCGCCGTGACCTGGGCCGGCGCGCCGAACGCCATGGCCGCTCGGCGCAGGCGATCCGCCTGCTGCCGGGCCTGAGCCTGTACCTGGCCGACACCCGCGAGCAGGCCCGGGCGGTGTTCATGCAAACCCACGGGCGCATGAACCGCGCGCGCAAGCTGGCCTCGATCAAGGAAATGACCGGGCTGGACCTGGCCGACTGGCCCCTCGACCGCCCGGTGACCCGCGCCGACCTGCCGGTGGTTGCGCCGGACGCCTCCAGCCGTACCCACAGCAGCCTGCTGCGCCGGCTGATCGAGCGCGAGTCGCTGAGCATCGACCAACTGCTGCTGCGCCCCGAGGTGATCTCGGCGGCGCACTGGCAGGTGGTCGGCACCGTCGACGATGCCTTCGAGCAGATCGCGGACTGGGCTGCCAGTGGCGCCATCGACGGCTTCATAGCCGCGCCCGGTGGCTCGGTCGAGTCGCTGAACCTGTTTCTCGACCAGTTGATGCCACGCCTGGTGCAGGCCGGCCTGTTCCGCGAGGGCTACAGCGGCTCGACCTTCGCCCACCACCTTGACGAGCAGGGCTAGACGATGAAAAAGACTGTGGTGGCCGTGCTGGCCATCGTCGCTGTGGCCAGCGCCGCCCTGTGGCTGGCCCGGCAGCCCGCCGAGCTTGCGGACGAGGCGCCGACGGCGTCGGCGCAGGCCTCGCCCAAGCGCATCGTGTCCACCTCGCCGAGCGTGACCGGCATCCTGCTGGCCATGGACGCGCCGCTGGTGGCCAGTGCCGCGACCACGCCCAGCCGCATCTCCGATGCCAAGGGCTTCTTCACCCAGTGGGCCGAGGTGGCCGACCAGCGCGGCGTGCAGGTGCTGTACAAGAACCTGTTGTTCGACCTCGAAGCGGTGGTCGGGCAGGCACCCGACCTGCTGGTGGTGTCGGCCACGGGGGCCGACAGTGTGCTGCCCCACCAGGCCGAGCTGCAGGCCCAGGGCATCGACACGGTGGTGGTCAACTACGCCAACCACAGCTGGCAGGAGCTGGCGCGCCAACTGGGGCAGGCCAGCGGCCTGCAGGCCCAGGCCGAGGCGGCCATCGAGCGCTTCGACGCCTACGCCGCGCAGGTTGCAGCGCGCATCACGCCACCTGCCGGCGCGGTCAGCGTGGTGGGTTACAACCTGGGTGGCAGCTATTCGGTAGCGCGCCTGGACAGCCCCCATGCGCAGCTGCTGGCAGCTCTCGGGTTCGCGGTGGCCGGCTTGCCGCAAGGGTTGCAAGGGCAGGTCAAGCGCAGCTCCGACGTGGACTTCATCTCCCGTGAAAACCTCTCGGCGGCCATCACCGGCGACACGGTGTTCCTGCTGGGCGGCAGCGACGCCGACGTGCAGGCGTTTCTCGCCGACCCGGTGCTGGCCAACCTGCCGGCGGTGGTGCACAAGCGGGTGTATGCACTGGGCCCCAGTTCGTTTCGCATCGACTACTACTCCGGGCGCGAGATGATCGACGCCGTGGCGCGGGCGTACCGCTGAGCCATGGTGCGATCAAGACGTTGTCAGGGCCTGCTGCTGGGGCTGCTGTTGCTGGTTGTGGCGGTGCTGGCGAGCCTGGTGGTGGGGTCGCGCAGCATCGGCGTGGCCCAGGTGTTCGAGGCGCTGTCGGCCTACGACCGGCTCGACGACCAGCACCTGATCGTGCGCGAACTGCGGGTGCCACGCACGCTGGTGGCGATACTGGCCGGGCTGGCGCTGGGCCTGGCTGGTGCGATCATGCAGGCGGTCACCCGCAATCCGCTGGCCGAACCGGGACTGCTGGGCATCAACGCCGGGGCCGGGGTAGGGGTGATCGTCGGTGTGGCCGTGCTGGGCCTGAGCAGCATGAGCGGCTACGTGTGGTGCGCCTTCGTCGGCGCCGGGCTGGCCGGGGTGGCCGTGTTCATGCTGGGCCGTGCCCAGGAGACCGGCACCAACCCGGTGCGCCTGGTGCTGGCCGGCGCCGGTCTGTCGGTGATGCTGGCCTCGGTCACCGGCATCATCATCCTCAATGCGCCGGCGCAGGTGTTCGACCAGTTTCGCCACTGGGCATCGGGCTCGCTGGAAAAGAGCGGCTTCGAGGCGGTGGGGGTGCTGGCGATGGCCGTGGTGCCGGGCGCTGTCACGGTGCTGGCGCTGGCCGGCAGCCTCAATGCCATGGCCCTGGGCAAGGACCTGGGCCTGGCGCTGGGGGTGAACGTGCGCCTCACCTGGCTGCTGGCCTGCCTGGCAGTGATGCTGCTGGCCGGCGCTGCCACCGCCGCTGCCGGGCCGATCGGCTTTGTGGGGCTGGTGGCGCCGCACCTGGCGCGCCTGCTGGTGGGCCCGGACTACCGCTGGATCCTGCCGTACTCGGCACTGTTTGCCGGCGTGCTGCTGTTGGGGGCCGATGTGCTGGGCCGGGTCGTGGCGGCGCCGGCGGAAGTGGCGGCGGGTATCGTCGCGCTGCTGATCGGCGGGCCGTTCTTTATCGCGCTGGTGCGCACATTCCGGTTGAGCAAGCTATGAACACTACCGCTACACGGGTCGTCCGCCTGGCCGCCCTGTCGTTTCGCTGGCAGCCACGGGGGTTGCTGGTGTGTGCCGTGCTGGTGCTGCTGGCCCTGGGGCTGGGGGTGCTGCTGCTGGGCATCGGCACCTTGCCGTTGACGCCGGGCCAGGTGCTGGCCAGCCTGCTGGGGGCAGGGCCGAGCCCGACCACCGAGCGCATCGTGCTGCGCGTGCGCCTGCCCCGGGTGCTCACCGCGTTGTGCGTGGGCGCTGCATTGGGCATGGCCGGCTCGATCTTCCAGTCCATCTCGCGCAACGCGCTGGGTTCGCCCGACATCATCGGTTTCACCACCGGGGCGGCGAGCGGGGCGATCGTGCAGATCATCCTGTTCGATGCCGGCCCGCTGGGGGCGTCGCTGGCGGCGGTGATCGCCGGCGTGGGCACCGCTGCGCTGGTATTCGTGCTGTCGATGAAGGGCCGCACCACCGGCGGCTATCGCCTGGTGCTGGTGGGCATCGGGGTGGGCGCGATGCTCTCGGGGCTCAACACCGTGCTGCTGGTGATGGGCAACCTCGACCAGGCCATGTCGGCGCAGATCTGGCTGGCCGGCTCGCTCAACACCCGCACCTGGTCGCATGTGCTGCCGGCGGCGCTGGGCCTGCTGCTGGTGGTGCCGGTGGCGGTGTACCACGCACGGCGCCTGAACATCCTCGAACTGGGTGACGACAGCGCCGCCCAGCTGGGTGTGGCGGTGGAGCGTACCCGCTTGCTGATGGTGATGGCGGCGGTGGGCCTGACCGCGACCGCCACCGCGGCGGCCGGCCCGATCAGTTTCATCGCCCTGGCCGCGCCGCAGCTGGCACGGCGCCTGACCACCTCGGCGCAGGTGCCGCTGGTGAGCGCAGCGCTGATGGGGGCGGTACTGCTGTTGGCCGCCGACCTGCTCAGCCAGCGTTTTGTGGCCAACCTCAACCTGCCCATCGGCCTGACCACCGGCCTGCTGGGCGGGGTGTACCTGCTGTGGCTGCTGGCGCGCAATCGGCGCGCCTGAAAGGAGGACGACACGTCGCGATTCATCACCTTTACGTAAACGTAACCTTGTGCCACTCTGCCGATCAGGTTGTCGGCGCCTGCGGGTGACGGCCCTGCAAATCTCAAGCACACTCCCTTGAGTTACATTGCCTTAAGTGCACAACGTTCGACGGGCGCTGGAGTAAGCGATGGCACGCACCATTCTAATAAAAAACGCCGCTGACCCTTTGCAGGAGTCACGCCAGGCACGCATGAAACTGGTCCATGACGGGGAGTTGCCGCTGGGCATGTTGCGCGACGAGATCGATGCCTCGTGGCGGCGCAGCCTCGGCCATGGCCTGAGTTGCCTCGAAGGCGAGCGGCACGAGCTGGCCGCCCCGCAGCGCGGTGAACTCAAGCGCCTGCTGGAAAGCAACCGGCTGCTGATCGACGCCGCCACGCCGGAGCTGGAGTACCTGGTGTCGCGCCAGGGCAAGGGCGGCATCATCATCCTCGGCGACGCCCAGGCCAACGTGCTGGCCATCGAGGGCAACACCGAGCCACTGCGCCAGACCGGGTTGCGCGACCTGCACCCGGGCAGTTGCTGGAGCGAGTCGGTGCGCGGCACCAATGCCATCGGCACCGCCGTGGTGGAAGGGCGCCCCACGCTGATCAACTGCGGCGAACACTACCTGGACCGCCTGAGCCCGTTCTCCTGCACCTCGGTACCGCTGCGCGACCCGCGCGGCGAGATCATCGGGGTGCTCGACCTGACCCGCGAAGGCGTCATGGCCCAGCCCCAGGACAACCTCTCGACGCTGTTGCTGGCGGCCGGCAACATCGAAAGCCGTATGTTCGGCCTGTGCTACCCCGAGCAACTGGTGGTGGCCTTCCACAACCGCCCGCAGTACCTGGGCAGCGCCTGGCACGGCCTGCTTGCCCTGAGCCTGGACGGCGAGGTGCTGGCGGCCAACGACCAGGCCTGCGCCTTGCTGCAGGTATCGCGCGCCGCCCTGGTGGGGCGCAGTTGCAGCGACCTGATCGGCCAACGCTCCAGCGCCTTCATCAGCCGGGTATGGCAGGGCGGCATCAGCAGCGTGCAGACCGCCAAGGGCGAGTTCTACTTCCGCTCCCAGCACCTGCCGCGCCAGCCCGTGATTGCCGCGACACCTGCACCCGCTGCCCCGGTGGCCGCGCAGAAGAGCGTCGACCTCGAGGCCCTGGCCGGGCGCGACAGCAGCCTTGCGCGCACCTTGCGCATGGCCCTGCAGGGCCTGAAGAACGAACTGCCGGTGCTGCTGCTGGGCGAAACCGGCACCGGCAAGGAAGTGGTGGCGCGCGCCCTGCACCAGGCCAGCCCGCGTGCCGGCAAGCCGTTCGTGGCGGTCAACTGTGCGGCCATACCCGAGGGGCTGATCGAGTCCGAACTGTTCGGCTACCGCGAAGGGGCGTTCACCGGCTCGCGCCGTGGCGGCATGGTCGGGCGCCTGATGCAGGCCCACGGCGGCACCCTGTTTCTCGACGAGGTGGGCGACATGCCGCTGGCCCTGCAGGCACGCCTGCTGCGGGTATTGCAGGAGCGCCGGGTGGCGCCGCTGGGCGCCGGCGAAGAGCAGGACATCGACGTGGCGGTGATCTGCGCCACCCACCGCGACCTCAAGCGCCACGTGCTCGAGCAGCAGTTTCGCGAAGACCTCTACTACCGCATCAACGGCGTGAGCCTGCGCCTGCCGGCACTGCGCGAGCGCGACGACCTGGGCGCCCTGATCGACAGCCTGCTGCACAAGTTCGGCGCCCACGGCGTGCGCCTGAGCAAGGAGCTGGCCGCGTTGCTGAACAACTACGACTGGCCCGGCAACATCCGCCAGCTGGAGATGGTGCTGCGCTCGGCGGTGGCCATGCGCGAGCCGGGTGAGCCACTGCTGGGCCTGGAACACCTGACCGACTGCCTGCTTGAAGACCTCAGGGGCAGCACCCAGCAGCCGGGCAGCATCCGCGAAAACGAGGAGGAGCTGATCCGTGGCGCCCTGGCGCGTCATCACGGCAACATCACCGCGGCAGCCGATGCCCTGGGCATCAGCCGCGCCACGCTGTACCGCAAGATCAAGCAGCTGCGCAGTTGAACCGCCTGGGTCGAGTGCTGCTGCGCCTGGTCAATACCGACGACCCGCAGCTGATGCGCCGGGCGCTGGCCTGGCTGTACGGCTTCGTGCGGCCCCACGGGCGGGCGATCGGCGTGCTGCTGGGGTTGTCGCTGGGCGCCTCGCTGCTGGTGCTGGCCCAGCCCTGGCTGGTCAAGACCCTGATCGACGAGGGCCTGCTGGCCAAGGACTTCGAGGTGCTGTGGCACATGGCGGCGATCATGGTCGGCGTGGGGCTGGCGAGCACCGTGCTGTCGGGGGTCAACCGCTACCTGCACACGCGCCTGTCGGGGCGCATCCTGTTCGCCCTGCGCGACGACCTGTATGGCCACCTGCAGCAGCTGTCGCCCAGCTTCTACGGGCGCAAGCGGCTGGGCGACATCCTTTCGCGGCTCGATGGCGACGTCGCGGAAATCCAGCGTTTTGCGGTGGATTCGCTGTTTTCGGCGGTTTCCAGCCTGATCGGCCTGGTGGGCGCGGTGAGCCTGATGCTGATGCTGTCGTGGCAGCTGACCCTGCTGCTGGCGGTGCTGATTCCCATCGAGGTGCTGTGGCTGCGCTGGATGCGGCGCAAGGTCGAGCGCGAGGTGCGCCAGCTGCGCGAACGCTCGGCCGATGTCTCGTCGTTTCTGGTCGAGACCCTGCCGGCGATGAAGTTCATCCAGGCCGCGGGCCAGCAGCAGCGCGAAGCCGGGCGCCTGGGGCGACTGGGCCAGGGCTACATGGGGCAACTGCTCAAGGTGCAGGTGACCGAGTTCCTGACCCAGGCGGTGCCGGGCACCCTGACCTCGCTGTGCCGCGCCGCGGCGTTTCTGGTGGGCGGCTACTGGGTGATCCAGGGCACCTGGCAACTGGGCGCGCTGATTGCCTTTTCCACTTATCTGGGCATGGCGGTGGGGCCGGTGCAGAGCCTGTTGGGCCTGTACGTGGCGGTCCAGCGCATGGCCGTGAGCCTGGGCCGGGTAATGGAGTTGCAACAGGAGCCGGTCAGCGTGACCCAGCCGGCCGCGCCGCAGCCGATGCGTGACGGCGGCGGCGAGCTGCGCCTTGAAGGAGTGTGCTTTGCCCATGAGCAGCGTCGTGGCGCGGTGCTGCAGGATGCCCGGGTGTGCATCGGCGCCGGGCTCAAGGTTGCCATCAGCGGTGCTTCGGGGGTTGGCAAGTCGACCCTGATCGACCTGCTGCAACGCTTCTACGACCCGGACCAGGGGCGCATCCTGCTCGATGGCCAGGACCTGCGCGACCTCGATCTGCTGGCACTGCGCCGGCGCATTGCGGTGGTCAGCCAGGACATCGTGCTGTTTCGCGGCACTCTGGCGCAGAACCTGGCCTACTGCCGGCCCGACGCGAGCCGTGCAGAACTGGAACAGGTGGTGGGCCTGGCGCGCCTGGACAGCCTGGTGCACAGCCTGCCCCTGGGGCTGGACGGGCCGCTGGGTGAACGTGGGCAGCAGTTGTCCGGTGGGCAGAAACAACGCATCGCGATTGCCCGCGCCCTGTTGCAGCAGCCATCGATCCTGGTGCTCGACGAAGCCACCTCGGCGGTCGACGAGGCCACCGAGCGCGAGGTGATCGCGGCCATCGACCAGCTGTTCGCCGGGCGCACGCGCATCCTGATCAGCCACCGGCCGTCCACCCTGGACGGCGCGGACCTTCACCTGCACCTCGAGGACGGGCAACTGCGCTGTGTACAGCCGCAGCCCGTGCGGCATGGGCACTAACCTGCGTGTCGGGGTGATCGACAGCGGGTGCTCGGCGCATCAGGCCGGGCCTATCGCCGGTGGCCGGCGTTTCTGGCTGGAGCACGGCGAGTTGCGCGAGGGGCAGGTGCAGGCCGATGTCCTGGGGCATGGCAGCCGGGTACTCGACTGCCTGCTGGCCCAGGGCGGTGCCGGCGAGGTGCTGGTGGCGCAGGTGTTCGACCGCCACTGGCAGACCTCGGCATTGCAGGTGGCGGCGGCGCTGCTGTGGCTGGTGGAGCAGGGCGCGATGCTGGTCAACCTGAGCCTGGGCCTGCAGCAGGACCGCAATGTACTGCGTGCGGCCTGCGCCGTGGCCGTCGAGGCCGGGGTGCTGCTGTGCGCATCGAGCCCGGCGCGCGGTGCGCCGGTGTACCCGGCGCGTTATCCGGGGGTGATTCGGGTAACCGGCGATGCCCGCTGCGCGCCGGGCCAATGGTCGTGGCTCGACACGCCCCAGGCCGATTTCGGCGCTGCGGTCGATCCGGCCAGCGGCGTGGCGGGGGCGAGCCTGGCCAGTGCGGCGCTGTGCGGCCAGGTGCGCGCACTGTTGACGGCGCAGCCGAACGCGGGTCGCGAACAGGTACTGGCCTATCTGCGCCAACAGGCCGCCTTCATTGGTGCAGAACGCCGTGGCGGCGTGCATGGCTGAGCCGCGCATCCTGATACTGGGCGCCGGGCCCGCAGGCGCGGCGTGCGCCATGGGGTTGCAGCGCCTGGGCTACCCGGTCGAGATGGTGTGTGACTGGCGCCGGTTCGAGGCGGTGGAGGGTGTGTCCCAACGGGTGCTCGACGGCCTGCGCCATGCCGGCCTAGGCAGCGCACTGGAACAGGCAGCCATGCCCGCGCGCCGCCAGGTGCACTGGAATGGCCAGCAGCAATGGCTGAACCAGGAATGCCTGCTGGACCGCCGCCGTTTCGATGCCGCCCTGCGCGATGACCTGCGCCGGGCCGGCGTGGGCTTGATCGAAGCACGGGTGAGCAAGCTGCACAGCACGGCGCACGCGCACCAGGTGCAGCTTAACGATGGCCGGGTGCTGAATGCCGATTTTCTGGTGGAGGCACGCGGGCGCCAGGCCCCGTTGACGGCGAGCCGCCTGCGCGGCCCCGAAAGCGTCAGCCTGCTCAGTGTGTGGCAGGGCGCGCCGGCCGAGCCGGTGTCGGCGGTGCAGAGCCTGGCCGACGGCTGGGCCTGGATGGCGCGCCTGGCCGATGGCCGCTGCTATTGGCAGATCAGCCTGGACAGCAGCGCCGGCGGTCTGCCGGGCAAGGCGCACCTGCCTGAGTACTGTGCCCGGCGTCGGGGCGAATCGGCACTGGTGGCCGAGGTGTTCGGCGCGGCGGCCGGGCAGGCGGTGCCGGTGCATGCGCGCAGCAGCACGGCGATCCTGGCAGGCGCATGCGCGGGGCACAACTGGCTGCGCATCGGCGACGCCGCCATGGCGGTGGACCCGCTGTCGGGCAACGGCATCTTCCAGTCGCTGTCCTCGGCCCTGCAGGCGCCCGCAGTGATCAACACCCTGCTGCGCCGCCCCGGGCAGCAGGCGCTGGCCCTGCGCTTTCATCAGGAACGTATCGAGCAGCTGTTCCTGCGCTTCGCCCGCATCGGCCGGGATTTCTATGCCCAGGAGGCAGACAAGGCCGGGCAAGCGTTCTGGGGCCCGCGCCAGGTGTGGCCGGATGCGCAACCACTGCACCTGCCCGGGGACTTCCGCCAATGGCAGGTGCAGCAGCGCCCGGTGGTGAGCCACGGCTTCATCGAACAGGCCGAGGTGGTGGTGGGGCCCGACCAGCCGCTGGGTATCTGGCACCTCGACGGCGTGCCGCTGGCCCCGTTGGTACGCGGGGTTCAGGCCGGTCAGCCATTGCAGTGGCTGCTGCACGGCAGGCCGGCGCCGGAACAGGCCAGGCTGCGCGGCTGGCTGGCCGCGCAGGGGTACCCGGTGTGACACCTCAGAAAAAGGTGCCCACCAGCAGTTGCAGGTAGGTGCTGGTGTCGCTGCTGCCCAGCTGCAGGCCGCCATTGTCGGCACTGCGATCAGGCTTGTAGAAACCCAGCAGCGGGCTGATCAGCAGGTGCTCGTTGACCATCCACTCCACGTACAGGTCCAGCTCGCGGCCACCCAGGTTGCCACGCGCCTTGTCCAGGGTATCGAAGTCGAAGTACAGCGCGCCAAGGGTCAGGTTCTCCCGTGGGGTGGCCTTGAGGCCCACGTGATGCACCTGGCTGTTGCTGTTGAACGGGCCGGCATAGTTGGCCGCGACCTCGCCCTGGAACCAGGTGCCGTAGCCGCGGCTGGCCCCGTAGAACAGCGGGTCGAAGGCATTCGAGAAGCGGCTGTAGCGGTAGGTGGCGGTCGGGCTCCAGGGCACCTCGGAGAAGGTCCAGGCGCCTTCCAGGTACCAGGCGTTCTCGCGCCCGCTGGGCTTGTCCTGGGTCACGTATTCGGCGGCCACCTCCAGGTCCTTGACCCCCAGGCTGCCGCGCCCACGCAGGCTGACAGTATCCATGCCATCGCGCTCCTGCAGGCCCAGGATCGACGCATAGCGCCGGTCGACATCCAGGCCGCGAATCCATGAAATGCCCAGGGTGCCGGCTTCGCCCACCTGTTCGAGGTTGGCGATGGCAAGCTCGGTATCGGCCTGGTAATGGTTGTCCGACTTCAGCCACATCAGGTCGCCGCGCAGGCCCTCGCTGCCGCCCAGGCGCAGTACGGCCGTGCGGTCGAAGGCCTTGCGCGCGGCCAGGTAATAGGCGCCGCCGCGGTTGAAGTTCGCGCCCAGGTCGACCTTGCCAAGGTTGACCGGATCACCCTGGATCAGAAAGCCGTCGCCCAGGGTCAGCGTCTGGCGGCCGGCGGAAACGTCCACGCCGTCCTTGCCCAGCGCCGGGAACAGGTCGCCGGAGCGCCAGCCCAGGTAGGCATCCTCGACGCCGGTGCGCCGTTCGCTGCCCAGGGTCAGGCCGGCGGCGTCGCCGTCGCCCCAGGTACCGGAGCTGACCAGGTTGAACGCGCCGTAGGCCGTGCCCGCAGCGCCCAGTGCCTGGCTCGCACTCAGCCCATACTTGATATAGCCCTCGCGCCAGGCACTGCTGCCGGGCTGACGGTTGCCGCCCACCGCGTAGCTTTCGTCACTGTGAAATACGCCGAACAGGGCCTCGAGGTCGGCGTTCAGCACGCGGCCCTCGTTGTTGTACAGCTCGTGGGCCTGGGCGCTGCAGGCCATGAGGGCAAGCGTCAGCGCCAAGGGCGTGCGGGCGGCTCGAATCATCGGTGTGCTCCTTTCTTGTTGTTATCGAAGGTGTGCAGCGAGCTGCACCGGCCCAAGCAACTACTGCGCCATGCCTGCACGACGCGTTCAACCCGATGAAATGTCGGCGGTTTGTCTCCCAGCCCGGCGAGATCGAGGCGGGCCGTACTGTCTCAGCCGCCCATCGACTGTCTCAGAACGGCACACACGCACGCACTCCCGGGATGCCCTGAAACCGGCCAAGCTGCTGTTCTGGCAGGTGAAACCTGGCCTGGCGCAGTACTTGTATGGCCGCTTGCACAACAACAAGAAGGAGTGGGCGTCGTGAGCGATCTGCGATGGGATACGGGCTGGCCACCGGCCCTGGGGCTGCTGCTGTGCTGCGCGCTGCTGTGGTGGCTGCCCCAGATGGGCAACCTGCTGCTGGTGCTGATTGCCGGGCTGGTGGTACTGGGCGCCGTGCGCGCACGGCTGCGGCAGATACTCTGGCGGCTGGCGCTGGTGGGGCTGTGTGCGGCGTGCCTGAGCCTGGTGATGCACCTGCTGGCCGACCATTTCCAGCTGCGCTACATCTGGCTGTACAGCAGCGCCACGCTGCCGGCCTACCTCAAGGTCGCCAACCTGTGGGGCGGCGATGAAGGCACCGTGCTGCTGCTGGCAACCCTGTGCATGGGCATCGGCGTGCGCAATGCCGCGCTGCCGGGCTGGGCCGGGCGCGCCAATGCGCTGGTGGCGGCCTGGTACACCCTCACTGCCGCCGGGTTGGGGCCGTTCACGGCAACGCCGGCCGACTGGCTGGCGGCCCAGGCGAGCCAGGGCATGAACGCGCACCTGCAGACGATCTGGATGGCGTTTCACGCGCCGCTGATTATCGCCGCCTATGCCTGGGCCATCGCCCCGGCCGGTGCTGCGCTGGATGCACTGGCACGTACCGGCGACGCCTACGGTGCGCTGGCATGTACCTACGGCAGGCGCGCCTGGCTGGTACTGACCGCCGGCATCGGCATGGGCATGGTGTGGGCGCTCGAAGACTTCACCTTCGGCCAGCTATGGCACTGGGACCCGGTGCAGACAGCCGCCTTCGCGGTATGGGCGATGCTCGGCGCGGTACTGCACGGGGCACGGCGCTGGCGGCCGCAGGGCCGCCACTGGCGCGCGCTGCCGCTGTTCAGCCTGCTGACTGCGGCGCTGGCCTGCATCGCCATGTCGGTGACGCGCAGCGAGGTGCTGGCCAGTTCACACCGCTATATCGGTACCACTTCATGGCTGGGGCACCTGGCGCTGGCGGGGGGCATCCTCGGCCAGATGCTGTGGTTTGCCTGGCGAGCGTTCAGGCGGCCGGCGGCGCAGGCCCGCCCAGTGCGCCGGTCGGCTTCGGACTGGGGGCTGGACCTGTCGATGTGGCTGTTCGCCGTGGCCGCGTTGCTGGCGGTGGGCCAACTGCTCAGCGCTCATGTCGGTCAGTGGCTGGCGCTGGAGAAGGCCTCGGAGCTCAAGCCGTTCTTCGAGACCCTGGCCGTGTGGGCCAGTGCCGAGGAGCTGGCCGGTCTGCGCCGGGCCTTCGATCACTGGGACGTGGACGGCCATGCCCTGGGCAAGTGGCTGATGCCCGTCATCGGCTTGCTCGGGCTGCTCGGCGGGTGGGTGTTCCTGCGGCGCAGCCTGCCGGCGCGCTACGCCGGCCTGATTACCCTGGGCATGGCGCTGTGGGTAGCGCTGACGGCCTGGCGCGGTGCCTGGCTGACCTCGCGCTACACCGGCGAAGGGGTGCTGTCCCAGCGCATCGTGCAGGTGCTGCCGTGGCTGGACGCGGCCCTGCTGGCGGGAATGTTCCTGCTGCTGGCGTGCCTGGCCTGGGGCATGCGGGTACTGTGGCGCAGCCGCCGGCTCGGCACCCTGCGTCATACGGCGCCGTTGGCGCTGATTCACGGTGGGGCGATGGTGGCGCTGGCCGGTGGCCTGCTGGCCACGGCACTCAATACCTACATGCCCATCAATATTGCCCCGGCTTCATCACCGCAGGCGTGGCACCGGGTGGCCGATCAGTTGCAGGTGCGCGTGCTGCCGGTAAGCAGCCAGCAGAACTTCTCGGGCTACCAGGCGGTGGCGCAGGTGCAGTTGCGCAGCGACGACCAGGTCATCGCCGGGCACGCGCTGTTCCAGGACCGGCGCGCATTGCCGCCGGCCTATCAGGGCCCGGTGCGACAGCTGTGCGAAATCCTCGACTACCGTTATGCACGCCATGTGGGCGACCCGGGCTATGTGCTGCACCCCTTCATCGTGCGCGGCTGGGCCCAGGACCTGCAGGTATGGGTACCGGCCTCGCCACGCCTGATGACGGCCGCCGGCACGCTGGGCGGTGGCGACGCGATCCAGGGGGTGATCGTGGTGCGTCGCTATCCGTTCGTGTCGCTGGTGTGGCTGGGGTTGCTGGCGATGGTGCTGGGTATGCTGGTGCTGCCGGGCCAGGCTCACCCGGCCAGGCAGTGGTCTCAGCTGTCTCAGAGTTAGACAGTCATCGCGAAATTGCACGCCCGGGCAGCGCTTGAATCAATGTTGTTTATCAGGAGTATCCAGTAACTAATTGTTAAACAAGGAATTGATTTTGTTGGCATGCACTCTGCTTGGTGTGAGTCAGATGTGCAGTACAGCCCCTCGCCGGGCGCGGACGATTTATAAAAACAATACCGTGGAGGCCTGACCTTGAAGACAACACGACTCCGGCATTACCTGAGTGCCGGCACCATGGCCATGCTGGCCTGTGCTGTTCTGCCCCCCGCCGTGGCCGAAGATGGCAAGGCGATTCTCAATGCCAAGTGCATGGCCTGCCATACCCCCGAGGGCAACGACGCCCTGAGCCGCATCAGCCACCAGCGCAAGACCCCCGAAGGCTGGCTGATGAGCATTGCGCGCATGCAGTTGATGTACGGCGTGAAGATCAGCGATGAAGACCGTCGCTCGGTGGTCAAGTATCTGGCCGACAGGCAGGGGCTGGCACCCAGCGAGACCGATGGCATGCGCTACGCGATGGAGCGGCGCCTGAACACCGTGGAGAAGTTCGACGAACCCCTCAACCAGATGTGTGCCCGCTGTCACTCCGGCGCGCGGGTGGCGCTGCAGCGTCGGCCGCTGCAGGAATGGGAACGCCTGGTGGAGTTCCACCTGGGGCGCTGGCCGTCGCTGGAATACCAGATGATGTCCCGCGACCGCGACTGGCTGGGGCTGGCGCGCAACGAAGTGGCGCCCCAGCTGGCCAAGGACTACCCGCTTGAGAGTCAGGCCTGGAGCGACTGGCAGAAGAGCAAGCCGGGCGCCGACGCACTGCCGGGGCAGTGGAGCTTCAGCGGCCACATGATGACCAGGGGCGATGTGCGCGGCGTGATGAGCGTGACCCACGACAGCGGCGACACCTTCAACATCGAGGTCAAGGGCCAGTATGCCGACGGCACGCCGTTCAATGGCAGCGGCTCGGCCATCGTCTACAACGGCTACGAATGGCGCGGCAACCTGAAGATCGGCGATGTGCGCATGCATCAGGTATTCGCGGCCCTGAACGGCGAGATGAAAGGGCGCATGTTCGAGACCGAGCACGACGAGCGCGGCCTGGACTTCAGCGCGGCCAGGCAGGACAGCCCCCGCCTGCTGGCGGTACAGCCGGCGTTCATCCGCGCCGGCAACGAGGCCGAGCTGACCCTGGTGGGCAGCGGCCTGTCCGGCACCCCGGACCTGGGCGCAGGCGTTGAGGTGGTCAAGGTGCTGGAAAGCACCCCGCAGCTGTTGCGGGTCAAGGTCAAGGCGGCAGCCGATGCCGCGCCGGGGCTGCGCAACGTGGCCCTGGGTGCGCTCAAGGGCGTGGACCTTGCGGTGTACACCGAGGTCGCCGAGGTCAAGGTGGTGCCGGCGTATTCGGTGGCGCGCATCGGCGAGAACGGCGGCACCACGCCCAAGGTGCAGGGCCGCTTCGAGGCCGAGGCGTGGGGCAAGGGCGCCGATGGCCAGCCTTACCGCATCGGCTACCTGCCGGCCAAATGGACGGTGGAGCCGTTCAACGAGCAGGCCAGGGACGACGAGGACGTGAAGTTCGCCGGCACCATGCAGCGCGACGGGGTGTTCCTGCCTGCCGGCGCCGGGCCGAACCCGCAGCGCAGGATGATGGCCAACAACGTCGGCAACCTGAAGGTGATCGCCCAGCTGGAGGAGGGTGGCCTGCAAGGCGAAGGGCAACTGATCGTCACGGTGCAGCGCTGGAACAGCCCGCCGCTGCCCTGACCGCGAAGGCGGTGGGCGAGCGCGTCTCGCCCGGCTTTGCCACGACGAATCGTCACATTTGCGGAGGTCACCATGGGTGCATTATTGAATCTGGTCGAACGCAACCTGCACGAAGTGCGGGTGGACGACGACCGCATGCTGTTCCACATCCCCAGCAGCTCGCTGTTCGCCACCGATGACGTTACCGGCGGCATCATCGACGCCCTGCGCGTGCAGAGCTGCACCAGCGAAGACCTGGTGCTGCGTCTGGCCGGACGCTTCGCCGGGCAGGACGTCAACGAGACACTGCGCGAGCTGATCGCGCTGGAAGTGGTCAACGACGGCTCGCCGCTGACCCCGGAGCTGGGCATCAGCCGGGTCGAGCGCACAGCGCTCAACACCGTGGTGCTGAACGTCAACACCGGCTGCAATCTCAGTTGCACCTACTGCTACAAGGAAGACCTGGACAAACCCTCGGCCGGCAAGAAGATGGGCGCCGACACCGCCGAGGCCTCGGTGGAGATGCTGCTGCGCGAGTCGCCCGACGAAGAGCGCTACAGCGTGGTGTTCTTCGGCGGCGAGCCGTTGTCCAACCGCCCGCTGATCGAGCACATGGTCAACTACTGCGAGCGCCGCTTTGCCGAGGCCGGCAAGCAGGTGGAATTCATCATGACCACCAACGCCACGCTGCTCACCGAAGAGATCGTCGACTACCTCAATGCCCATCGCTTCGGGCTGTCGGTGAGCATCGACGGGCCCAAGACCGTGCACGACCGCAACCGCATCACGGTGGGCGGGCAGGGCACCTACGACGTGGTGCGGCGCAAGGTCGACCTGCTGCTGTCGCGCTACCGCAGCCGCCCGGTGGGCGCGCGGGTGACGCTGACCCGTGGCATCACCGACGTGGAGACCATCTGGAACCACCTGTTCAACGAGCTGGGCTTTGCCGAGGTCGGCTTTGCGCCGGTCACCTCGGGCGACATGTCCGACTTCAACCTCACCGGCGACGAACTGGTGGAGGTGTTCGCCAACATGAAGGCCCTGGGCCGGCGCTACCTGGAGGCGGCGCTGGAGCACCGCAACATCGGTTTTTCCAACCTGCACCAGCTGATCACCGACATCCACGAAGGCCACAAGAAGGCGCTGCCCTGTGGGGCCGGGCTGAAAATGCTGGCGGTCGACCACAAGGGCGAGCTCAACCTGTGCCACCGTTTCACCGGCTCCAGCCTGCCGACCTTCGGCAACGTGCACGGCGAGGTCAAGCAGGCCGAGCTCAACGACTTCCTGTCCCAGCGCCTGGACCGCAGCGGTACCGGCTGCGACACCTGCCACATTCGCAACCTGTGTTCCGGCGGCTGCTACCACGAAAGCTACGCCCGCTATGGCGACCCCACCCATCCCACCTACCACTACTGCGAACTGATGCGCGACTGGGTGGACTTCGGCATCGAGGTCTACAGCCGCATCATGGCCGCCAACCCGGCCTTCATCAGCAGTTACATCACCCCGCGGAAGGCGCACTGACATGAAACATCTGAAGCCGCTGAACAACAAGGCACTGATTCTGGAACAGGCCGCTGCCGAAGACCGTCTCGAGGAAGTGGTGGCAATGAGCAGCGTGGCCGGGTGCACCGCCACCACCGACCCGGGCTGGGAGGTGGACGTGTTCGGGGGGGTGGCGTCGCTGTGCCAGCCGATGGAGGCCGACCTCTATGGCTGCTCCGACCCGTGCTGGTGGCCGGCCCAGGTGCCGGACATGATGAGCACCTTCCCCGACTGGAACAAGGACGCGCAAAGCTCCGACGAGGGCTGGCGCAATCTCACCACCGTGTTCCCGAACGACAAGTGACCTGACGACAAGAATAAAAAAGGATACCGCTATGAAGCTTCAGTTCATCGGCCGCATGGCCGCGACGAGCTTGGGTCTGTTTGCCATCTGCACCGCTGCCGGTGTCGGCCTGGCCTTCGCCGCCAGCGACGTACCCGCCAACGCGTCGGGGCCTGCGCTCAAGCCGGGCAAGGAATACCTGCTGGCCACCAACTACCCCAACAACCTGCACCTGATCGACGTGGCCAGCGACACGCTGTACAAGACCTGCCAGATGCCCGACGCCTTCGGCCCGGGCGCGGCGCAGGTGGCGCCGGACAAGAAGGTCGCCTACGTGCTCAACAACCACTACGGCGATATCTACGGCATCGAGCTGGACACCTGCAAGACGGTGTTCCATGCGCGCCTGGCGTTCAAGCCGGGCGAGCAGGCCAAGTCGATGCTGTCGCTCGCAGTCAGCCCGGACGGCAAGGAACTGTACAGCGTGGCCAACCCCACGCAGATCCTCAACGACCACTATGCGGTGCAGGCGCCGCGCCTGCAGGTGTACGCCACCGACGCCGGGTTGAACGCCCAGCCGCTGCGCACCTACGAGGTACCGAGGCAGATCTCGATCATGCAGGCCGCGGACGACGGCAGCCTGTACATGGCCGGGCGCGACATCTACAAGCTGGACGTGAAGACCGGCCAGTACAGCGTGGCCTTGCCCACCGGCAGCTGGAAGCGCCCGCAATACAGCCCGCCGGACCTGCTCTACATCTGGTCTCACCAGACCGCCCGGCGTGATTTCTCGTTGCTCTACACCGCCGCCAAGTACAAGGACGAGAAACAGGACGCTGACACCGCCGACTTCGTCTACGGCTACGTCAGCGTCGACCTGACCACCGGCAAGACCCAGGTTCAGGACTTTGCCCCGGTCACCGAGGTGTACTTCACCGGCATGCGCTCGCCCAAGGACCCCAACCAGATGTTCGGCGTGCTCAACCGCCTGGCCAAGTACGACATCAAGCAGCAGAAGCTGATCAAGGCCGCGAACCTGGCGCATTCGTACTACTGCATCAGCTTCGACAAGGCCGGCAGCAAGCTGTACCTGACCGGCACCTTCAACGACGTGGCGGTGTACGACCCGGACAGCCTGGAGCTGGTGGCGAACATCAAGCTGCCAGGCGGCGACATGGCCACCGGTACCGCACAGGTATTCACCCGCTGACTCAACGCAGGCGGGCAACCACCTGCGCCGGCCCATAACAATCACAAGGGGCAACCATGAATCAACCGAGCTATACCCAGGGGCGTCAGGACAAGGACCTGCTCGCCATGACCATCGGTGCGGCGTTCGACGCCACTGCGGCCAGGTTCGCCGCGCGTGAAGCGCTGGTGGTGCGCCACCAGGGCCTGCGCTACAGCTGGCAGCAACTGGCCGAGGAGGTCGAGCGCCACGCCCGGGCCCTGCTGGCCCTGGGGCTGCAGCGCGGCGATCGCCTGGGCATCTGGGCGCCCAACTGCGCGCAGTGGTGCATCACCCAGTTCGCCAGCGCCAAGGTCGGCGTGATCCTGGTCAACATCAACCCGGCCTATCGCAGCAGCGAGCTGGAATACGCGCTCAAGCAGTCCGGCTGCAACTGGGTGATCTGCGCCGACGCGTTCAAGACCAGCGACTACCACGCGATGCTCCTCGGCCTGGTGCCGGAGCTGGCCAGCGTCGCCCCCGGCAGCCTGAACTGCCAGCGCCTGCCAGCCCTGCGCGGCGTGGTGAGCCTGGCCGAGCAACCACCCCCAGGCTTTCTGCCCTGGGCGGGCCTGCAAGGCATGGCCGAGGCGGTGACCGTGCAGGCCCTGGCCGAGCGCCAGGCCGGCCTGCACTGGCACGACCCCATCAATATCCAGTACACCTCCGGCACCACGGGTTTTCCCAAGGGGGCAACCCTCAGCCACCACAACATCCTCAACAACGGCTACATGGTCGGCGAGAGCCTGGGCCTGAGCGAGCACGACCGGCTGGTGATCCCGGTGCCGCTGTACCACTGCTTCGGCATGGTCATGGGCAACCTGGGCTGCCTGACCCATGGCTCGACCATGATCTACCCCGGGGATGCCTTCGACCCGCTGAGCACCCTGCGCGCCGTTGCCGAGGAGCGCGCCACCGCGCTCTACGGTGTGCCGACCATGTTCATCGCCGAACTGGACCACCCGCAGCGGCATGAATTCGACCTGTCGAGCCTGCGCACCGGGATCATGGCCGGCGCTACCTGCCCGATCGAGGTGATGCGCCGGGTGATCGACGAGATGCACATGAGCGAGGTGCAGATCGCCTATGGCATGACCGAGACCAGCCCGGTGTCGCTGCAGACCGCCGCCGAGGACGAGCTGGAGCTGCGCGTCACCTCCGTGGGGCGTACCCAGCCGTGCCTGGAGAGCAAGCTGGTGGACAGCGACGGGCTCACGGTACCCCGCGGGCAGATCGGCGAGCTGTGCACCCGTGGCTACAGTGTCATGCTCGGCTACTGGGAAAACCCCGAGGCCACCACCGCGAGCATCGACCACGAGGGCTGGATGCACACCGGCGACCTGGCGGTGATGGACGAGCAGGGCTATGTGCGCATCGTCGGGCGCAGCAAGGACATGATCATTCGCGGTGGCGAGAACATCTACCCGCGGGAGCTGGAGGAGTTCTTCTTCACCCACCCGGCCATCGCCGACGTACAGGTGATCGGCATTCCGTGCAGCCGTTATGGCGAGGAGATCGTGGCCTGGGTCAAGTTCCACCCCGGACACAGTGCCAGCGAAGACGAACTGCGCGAATGGGCCAGGGCGCAGATCGCCCACTTCAAGGTGCCGCGGCACTTTCGCCTGGTGGACGAGTTCCCCATGACGGTCACCGGCAAGGTGCAGAAGTTTCGCATGCGCGAGATCAGCATCGAGGAACTGACCCTGGCCAGGCAAGGCCGGCTGGCGGCCAGGGGGTAGGCCTGCGCCGCCGGGTGCGGGCGGTCATGCAGGGCGCATGACCGCCCGGGCGGCACTCAGTGCGTGCCGCGCGGCACGGTCTTGAGCAGGTCCTCGGGGCTGATATGGCCCACAATGTGCTTCACGCTGCCCGGTTGCGGCAGGTCGAGGATGTGCCCCTTCATCTTGCCGATAACGTGCATCTCGCACGGCTTGCAGTCGAACTTCAGGGTCAGTACCTCGTCACCGTGAATCAGCTGCATGGGCGCAACCTTGGTGCGCACGCCGGTGACGCCCTTGGCCTGTTTGGGGCACAGGTTGAACGAGAAGCGCAGGCAGTGCTTGGTGATCATCACCGGCACTTCGCCGGGCTCTTCGTGGGCCTCGTAGGCCGCATCGATCAGCTTGACCCCGTGGCGGTGGTAGAAGTCGCGGGCCTTCTGGTTGTACACGTTGGCCAGGAACGACAGGTGCGACTCGGGGTATACCGGCGCCGGCACCGTCTCGGCCTTGCGGCTGCCGCGCGGGTGCGCGGCAACGCGGGCGGCGGTGAGGCTCTCGATCACGTCGCGGCGCAGCGCCTTGAGCTGGGAGTTGGGAATGAAGTACGCCTGCGGCGCATCCAGGCGAATGCCGGTGGCGTGGTACTGGGTGGTGCCCAGCTGGCCGAGCAGGTCGTGCAGTTGCTCCAGCGCCTGCTCCGGCTTGTTGGCCGGGCCGAACGGGCCGGGCAGGGTGGCACTGGCGCTGATGCCTTCCTCGCTGGTGGCGGTCAGCTCAAGGCCGTGTTCACGCAACTGCGCGACCCAGCCCAGGCCGATACGGCGTTCGGCCGACGTCTTCTGCAGCGCCTGCTGCCAGTTGTGGTCCAGGTTGCGGCTCAGCGGATGGTTGGGGCGCAGCTGGTGCAGGCCCTTGGGCATCTCGTTGGGCTCTACGCGGTAGCGGTAGCGCTTTTCGCCGTCTTCGTCGAACTCGCCCCTGGCCTCGGCGATGTTGGCACGAAAGCCGACCACCTCACGCTTGACCAGCACGTTGAGGCCGTCGCCGTTGGACAGCGGTGCATGGGTGACCACCTGCAGGTCGCGCTTGCCGACCTTTTCCACCACACCCACCGGCAGGCCGGTGAAGGTGGGCGAATCGAACGCGCCGATGTCGATCTTGCGCTCGCTCACGAAGTAGTCGGTGCTGCCGCGGTGGAAGGTCTTGTCCGGGTCGGGCACGAAGAAGTGCGCGGTATGGCCGCTGGAGGCGCGGGCCAGGTCGGTGCGGTCTTCGAGCACTTCGTCCAGGCGCTGGCGGTAGTAGGCGGTGATGTTCTTCACGTAGCCCATGTCCTTGTAGCGGCCCTCGATCTTGAACGAACGCACGCCAGCCTCTACCAGGGCGCGGATGTTGGCGCTCTGGTTGTTGTCCTTCATCGACAGCAGGTGCTTCTCGTAGGCGATCACGCCGCCTTTTTCGTCCTTGAGGGTGTAGGGCAGGCGACAGGCCTGGGAACAGTCGCCACGGTTGGCACTGCGTCCGGTCTGGGCGTGGGAGATGTTGCACTGCCCGGAGAACGCCACGCACAGCGCGCCATGAATGAAGAACTCGATGGCCGCGTCGGTTTCGTCGGCGATGGCGCGGATTTCCTGCAGGTTCAGCTCGCGGGCCAGCACCAGCTGCGAGAAGCCGGCCTGGTCGAGGAATTTGGCCCGTGCCAGGGTGCGGATGTCGGTCTGGGTGCTGGCGTGCAGCTCGATGGGCGGAATGTCCAGCTCCATCACCCCCAGGTCCTGCACGATCAGCGCGTCGACGCCGGCGTCGTACAGCTGGTGGATCAGCTTGCGCGCCGGCTCCAGCTCGTTGTCGTGCAGGATGGTGTTGATGGTGGTGAACACCCGCGCGTGGTAGCGGTGGGCAAACTCCACCAGCCCGGCGATATCGCTCACCTCGTTGCAGGCGTTGTGGCGGGCACCGAAGCTCGGGCCACCCAGGTACACCGCATCGGCGCCATGCAGGATCGCCTCGCGGGCAATCGCCACGTCGCGGGCGGGGCTGAGCAATTCCAGGTGATGCTTGGGTAGGGACATGTCTTTTTAGTCTGGCTGGTCACGGTAGCCGCGCATTGTAGCCGCGCAACGCGCTGTCGGCACCTTTGCCGACAGGCGTCATGCAGATTGACCAGCCCCCTTCGCCGGTGAGGCCGGCAAAGGGGCGCCAGGGCAGGGGTCAGAAGCGCCCGTCCAGGCCGATGCGGAACATCTCGTTGCGCTCGTCGGTGGCCAGCGCGGTCTTGTACGAGAAGCCCAGGCGCCAGCTCTGGCTGAGGCTGAAGTCCAGGCCCAGGTCCAGGTCGACGAAGTTGCTGTCCATCGGGTCGGGTGACAGGCGATACAGCACGCCGTCGTTGGTCTGGTCGGTGTAGCGCATGCGGTAGTCGTCGCTGTGGCTGAAGTTGTGACCCCACGCCAGCCCGACCCGCGGCGTGAGCACGCCGGCGCCGGTCTGGATGTCGTAGCCGCTGCGCACGCCCAGGAACGAGGTGAAGGTCCGCTGGCGCTGTTGTTCGTACGACAGCCCGTAGATACCGCCGCCCCGTTCGCTGAAGTCGTCCAGCTTGGTGAAGCTGGCGTTCAGCCGTGTGTACGGCGCCAGCGACAGGGCGCCTTCGCGGTACTCGTAGCTGGCGGTCAGCGAGGCGAACAGCTGGTCGGCGTCGCGCGAGCCATGGGCATAGCCGTTGGACGGGTCGGCAGTGACGTAGCGGCGCGAGTCGAAGCGGATGCGGTTGTAGCCCAGCAGTGCATCGATGTAGATCTCCGACAGCGGGTTGACGCTCAGGTACGCCGCCAGGCCCAGGGCGTCGGCCTCGCTGCGGGTGTCCCGCTCGCCGATGTCGGCGCGGTCGTTGCCGTAGCCAAAACCGATGCCCACCACGGCCCTTGGCGACAGGCGATAGTCGACGCCGGCGCTCAGTCCGTAGGTGACGAAGCTGTTGTCCTTGGCGCCGCGTGCGTGGTTGGAACCGGTGTTGATGAAGCCATCGGTCCAGTAGGCCACGGCCTCTTCGACGCACTCGCCTGAGGTGGCGCGGGCGGTGTCGCGCTATTTGCGACGGGTGTCGTCCGCGTCCTCGTCGTCATTGCCCTTGCCGTTGCCTTCGAGCTCGTCGCGCAGCGCCTTGCCCAGGCTGCCCAGGCCGAGGTTGTCGCGGCCATGTTGAACGTTGGCGTTGAACGAGTTGCGGTCACAGGTAGGGCGGTGCAGTTGCTCCAGGCGCCGGTTGAAGTTGTCCATCTGGGTGCTGGCAAAACGATCCGCTGCGCGCGATTGCGCGTTGAGCAGGCCGATCACTTCGGCGTCCTTGCTGGGGTCGGGACGTGCCTGCACGCTGAAGGTCACGGTGCCGGTCGCGCTGGCACCGCTGGTGCTCTCCAGGCTGAAGGTGACCACTGCTGTGCCGGCAAAGGCAGCGGCAGGCACGAAGCGCAGGTTGAAACCGGACAGGGCGGCACGCGCTGCTCGCGCAGGGGCCACCGATGTCAGGCTGGCATGCCCGGCTGACGCTGGGCTCAACGACAGCACGCGGGCGCGCAGGAACGGCCCTCCGGTGGCCCCACGGGTAAGGTCGACGCTGGCGACAGCACCGGGGCTGAGCGCCTCGCTGGATGACACCACGGTGACCACCTGGGCGGCGATCGCCAGGGTAATGCTGCGGCTGCCGGTGGCGCCGTTGGCATCGGTGGCGGTAACGGTCAGCGTGGCGTTGGCGGCCTCGGTCGGCGTGCCGCTGATCACCCCGGTCGCCGGGTCGAGCTGCAGGCCATTGGGTAGGCTGCCGGCGCCGATGGCGTAGCTGTACGGCGCCATCCCGCCGCTGGCACCCAGGCCGAAGCTGTAGGCGCTGCCCACGGTGCCTGGCGGCAGTGTGCCGGAGGCCGGGCTCATTACCAGCGTCGGTGGGGTGATGGTGAGGCTCACCGTGGCGGCTGCCGAGGTGCCGCCCGGGCCGGTTGCGGTGTAGGTGAAGCTGTCAATGCCCGAGTAACCGGCAGTCGGGGTGTAGCTGATGCGGGTGCCACTGACCTGCGCAGTACCGTGCTGTGGGTTGCTGGCCACGGCCACGCTGGTGACCGGGGCACTGCCCAGGTTCAGGGTCAGCGGGTTGTTGCGGCTGTTGGCGGCCACACTGGCCGACACGTTGCCGACCACGGGCGCCTGTGCCACGACTGTCAGGCTCAGCGCCTGGCTTGCCTGGAAATTCTGGCTGTCAGTCACCCTGACGGTGAAGCTGGTGGTGCCGGGTGCGGTTGGCGTACCGGTCAGGCTGCCGGTCGGGGCCAGGGCCATGCCGGACGGCAGGGCGCCCGAAACGATGGTGTAGCTGTACGGCGCGGTGCCGCCACTGGCACTGATGCTGGCCGTGTAGGGCACGTTCTGGGTGGCGTTGGCCAGTGTGGTCGTGCCGATAACCACGGTGGGTGGCGTGATGGCGAGGTTGACGGTGGCAGGCGCCGAAGTCCCTCCCGGGCCGGTGGCGGTATAGGTAAAGCTGTCGACGCCGGCATAGCCTGGGGTCGGGGTATAGGTGAAACCCGTGGCCCCGGTGATGTTGACGGTGCCATGTGCAGGGGGTGTCACCACGGCCAGGCTGGTGGTCGGCCCCCCGCTGAGGCTTGCGCTGATCGTGCTGGCGCCGCTGTTGGCTGCGAGGGTTTGGTTGATATTGGCGGCTACCGGCGCTTGCTGGCCAACCACGAAGGAATAGGGACGCACTCCGGTGAATCTGTTGGTATCACTGGCCCGCACCCCGAAAGTGAACGTACCGGCGGTGGTTGGTGTGCCACTCAGGGTGCCTGTGCTGGTAAGGCTCATTCCTGCAGGCAGCGCGCCGAAGGCGATACCGTAGTCGAAGGGTGCAACCCCACCGCTGGCGCTGATCGACGTGCTGTACCCCGTGCCCACCGTAGCTGCGGGCAAGGTAATCGGCGTGATGTCTATGAAGGGCGTGGCAATGGTGAGGGTATAGGTCTGACTGACGCTGGTGAGGTTGCTGGAGCTGTCGACCGCCGTGACGCTGAAGGTGTAAGTACCGGCTTTGGAGGGGCTTCCGGTCAGGGTACCGGTACTGGAAAGGGCGATTCCGGTCGGTAGGCTGCCACCGTTGATGCTGAAGGTGTAGGGCGCGACACCCCCACTGACGGTGAGCTGTTGGCTGTAGCTGCTGCTGTAAATGGGGGCCGGCAATGTCGCCGGGGTGATGGCCATGCTGCCGGCAACGATGGTCAGTGTATAGCTGCGCGTGCCGGTGTAGCTGAACGCGTCGGTGACCTTGGCCGTGAAGCTGAAGTTGCCGCTGCTGGTCGGCGTGCCGCTGAGCGTGCCGTTGGATGCCAGGGTCAGGCCGCTGGGCAAGGCTCCAGATGCAAGCGAAAAGGCGTAGGGCGCGTTACCCCCGCTGGCAGCCAGCGAGGTGGTGCTGTAGGCGATACCGGCAGTACCCGCAGGCAGTGATGCAGGGGCGATGCTGATGGTCGGGGAACCGACGGTAACGGTCACGGTCGCCGGGGCAGAGGTGCCTGCACTGTTGGTGGCGGTATAGGTGAAGCTGTCCGTGCCTGCATAACCGACCGTGGGTGTGTAGGTGACGCTGGTGCCGCTGGCCGTTACTGTGCCGTGGCTTGCTGAGGTACTGATGGCCACGCTGCTGGCGACGCCCCCCGAGAGGCTGAGTGTGACAGGGTTCGCGCTGCTGTTGTGGCCGACAGAGGCGCTGACCGGGCCGGCAACCGGCGGTGCAATGTAGGTGAAGGCATTGGTCAACGACGCCGAGCCGGCGGCAGTGGTGACACTCACGTTGACCACGCCGGCGTTGCCGGCCGGGATTGTGGCGGTGATCTGGGTGGGGCTGTTGATGGTCCAGCCGGTTGCCGATACCCCGCCAAAGGTGACGCTGCTGGCGCCGGTCAGGCCGGTGCCCGTGAGGGTCACGCTGGTGCCACCGCCGATGGGGCCTGAGTTGGGGGTGACGGTGTTCAGGGTCGGCACGGCGAGGTAGGTATAGGCATTGACCGAAGTGGCACTGCCCCCCGGCGTGGTGGCCACGACATTGACGGGCCCGGCGGCATGCGCGGGCGCAATGGCGGTGATCGATGTCGAACTGTTGACGGTGAAGCTGCTTGCCGGTGTGCCGCCAAAGGTGAGGCTGGTGGTGCCGGTCAGGCCTGTGCCTGAGATAAACACTTGATTGCCGCCGGTGGTGGCGCCGGAATTGGGCGTAGCGATGGTCAGGGTCGGTACGGCGAGGTAGGTGAAACCATTGGTCAGCGTGCTCGTACCGCTTGCCGTTGTGACCGTCACGTTGACCGGGCCTGCCGTGTGGGCGGGGACGGTGGCGGTTATCGAGGTCGGGGAAACGACGATGATGTTGGTAGCGGGCACACCAGCGAATGTCACGTCGGTGACGCCGACAAAATTGGTGCCGGTCAGGGTCACAGAGGTGCCGCCGATGGCGGGGCCGCTGCCGGGCGATACGGCGGTCAGGGTCAGGGGCGGTGTTGCGCCTGTGACCTTGAGGGTGTAACGGGCCTTGCCCACGACATCGTTGCTGTCAAGGGCCGAAATCCAGAAATCGTAGTTGCCGATGGCTGTGGGGGTGCCATGCAGGGTGGTGGTCGCGCTTCCAGGCGACGTTTCCAGAACCAGACCGGGCGGCAGGCAGTTGGTCGGCATGCTGGTGTCATCCTGGTCACATTCGTACCACTCGAAGATGGCGCCGCCGGTGGCGGTGATAGTGAAAGTGTCTATCGGTGTGTTGACCGCCACATCCGGCAGGGCGGTGCCACTGGCGGGGGAAAGGGTCGGGGCGGCACTGGCCTGGCCGCACAGCAGCAGCGAGACGAGCATCAGGCCCAGCAATGCAATGCTGCGGGCCATGCGGTGACGAAGGTCAATCAGGGATCTGTTCATGGGGCTTCCTGCCAGGTAGCGGTATTACTCGCTTGCGGCGCGGGTCAAGAGTCATCGGAACAACCCGTATGCTGTGACTGGCAGTGCGGGTTTTGCAGCGTTGAGGTAACGGCGGCGGCGTGGTCAGGGTTCCATGGGGGCACCCTCGGCACAGGTCTGCATCAGTGGCCGTTGCATCTGCAGGTACAAGCCCTGCTCGCCAACTACCTCGAAGCCCAGGCGCGCATACAGCCGGCGCGCCGGGTTGAACGGCTCCACACTCAGGGCACAGCGCGTGTGCTGGCCGTCGGCCAGCGCGAGCACCGCGGCCAGCAGGGTGCTGCCCAGCCCCTTGCCCTGCCAGGCAGGCAGCAAGGCGATATCGACCACCCGCACTTCGCTGGCGTCCACCTGCAGGCACAACCTGCCGATCGGTTGCCCCTGGTGCTCCAGCAACAGGAATTCGGCCGAGCGATAGTGCAGGGCGTAGTGGCGTTGCTGCAGCTCGGCTTGGGCGTGCAGAAACGCGACCCGCTGCGCGTCGGTCCACCCTGGTGCGGCACGCACCTCTTCCCAGCGGCGCGCCACGAACAGCGCGCGCAGAAACCCGTCATCCGCCTCGGCCTGCAGGCGCAGGCCGGGATCGAACGACGATGGCAACAGGCGGGCCAGGCGCTCGAGGCTAGTCATTGCGGATCGGGTACTCCCCTTCGACGCAGATGCAGTACGCCAGCGCCAGGTAGGGTTGCATCAGGTTGCGCTCGATGTTGCCGTTGCCAGTGCCGGCGTCAGTCATGCTGCCTTCGGCCAGCGTCTGCGTGGTGCCCACAGTGTTGTACAGGTTGATGTTGCGTGGCTGGGCCAGGTAGGTGGTGGTGCTCGGGATGTCGACCCTCTGGTCCGGCTCGGTACCATCGCGCGCGGTGAACCCATGGTTGTGTGGCGGGTAGTTCAAGGAATTGAGCGCTACCTTGTCGGCGCCAGCGGTACTGGCGAAGGCTGCGTTTGGCAACCCGGTACCCTGGCCGGCTCCCATCACCACACGACCATTGAGATTGGGCAGCATGAACGTGGTCTTGCCATCGCCGCCGAATCGGTTGCCGATCACCGTAAACAGCACGCTGTACTGCTGGATCAACAACGAACGCCCGTCGCAGGGAAGAAAATTCTGCGGCACGAAACTGTAGGGCAGAAGCCTGATTTCACCATAGAAAGCGTCCATGGGATGCTCTTTCCTTGATTCAGAGAGGGGTGGGCTTACTGCTGCGACGGGTAGATCCCGGCCAGCGCGATGATGTAGTTGAGCGCCATGCTGCCCATCAGGTTGGCATGTGGTTGCCCGCCGCCTGGCGCCACCGACACTGCCGCGGAGTTCAGTGTGACGTTGGGGTTGGTGCCGCCGTTGCTGTACAGCCCCTTGGTCGAGCTTTGCGCGGTGAACACCCCGAGCGTGCGCGAGGCCGGTGCCTGGGTGTCGACCGGCGAGGCGGCATCGGCCAACTGCGTGCTGGCGTAAAAGGTATGCGAGTGAGCGGGCATGTGTTGCACGCCAATGGAGGTCTGTGCACTGCCCATTGCCTGGCCCAGGTTGCGCTGCGTGAGGCCGGGGCCTGCGCCGGCGCCTACCGGTACCCGGCCGCGCAGGTCGGGCAGGGCGAAGGTGTTGACCCCATCACCGCCATAGGTGGTGCCCAACAGCGTGAACAACACCTGGTTCTGCTGGATCGACAACAGCTGGCCATTGCACAGTGCCCAGTCCTGTGGCTCGTAGTCGCCTGCGAACAGACGGATTTCCCCGATAAAGGCTTCAGACATGGTTCATTCCTTGATGTGAAGGAGCGTGTTCACGGGCGCGGTGGGTAAACGCCAACACTGGCGATGCAGTACTGCAGCACCAGCGAAGGCTGCATGTTGTCCAGGGGCTGTTGGGGTGGCGTGGGCTGAATCGTTGCCGGGTTGAGCGCTTGCTGCTTGCTACTGTCGAACTTGACGTAGGTGCTGCGCGAAGCGACCGGTGGGGTTGCCAGGTTGGCACTGGTGGCCGGGAACGCACCGGCCGGCCCGCTGTTGCCCAGGGCATCGGATACATAGACCTCATGGGTATGCTGGGCGAGTGCGGCGGCGGGCAGTGTTTCTTTCTCGGTGCCGGCTGACTGGCCCTGGGTATGATTGCTCAGGCCGGGGTCAGGGGTGCCGGTGCTGTTCCGGGCCAGCGCGGTGCGCCCGCGCAGGTCAGGCAGGGCAAACAGGTTGTTGCCGGAGCTGCCGAACTGGGTGCCGAGCAAGGAAAACAGTGCAGCGTTGGTTTGCGTGGATAACAGGCGTCCGTCGCACGGCAGCCAACCCTTGGGCACGAAGTTGTACGGGAACAGGCGGATTTCACCCACGAAAGGTTCCATATGAACAAACCTCCATCATGTTTCTCAGGCACCAAAAAAAACCCACTTGCAGGCAAGTGAGTGACAATCACGGCAGAGCTGACTAGCTAGGTAAGGCGGTTATCGATCACGGCCGGTGGCCGTTCCAGCTTCCATCTGCGCTTCTTCATGAGCGTTCCTTCCATGGTTGCGATAACAGGCAGAGGGTCCGGCGAAGCGGCCCTCGGGAGGTGGGTTGATGCTAGGCGAGGTAGTGACGCATTGCCATCACTGAAAATGGGTATTTCGACGATTTTTTTCAAACGATTGTTTGACGCGGGGCGGCTGTCGGTAATCTGGCGCCAGACACACGTCGCGCCCGGCATTCATGGGCACCTGGCCGTGCCCTGTAGCCAGTGGCTGCGTGCTGTGGAAAGATCCGGGTTCTTTTCCGTGCCGCACTGACGAGCAAGCCATGATCGATTTCCACAATGTCACCGCCTACCAGCAGCACAACCGTGTGCTGGACGGTTTCTCCCTGCACATCGGTGCCGGCGAGAAGGTCGCCATCCTGGGCCCCAACGGGGCCGGCAAAAGCACCCTGCTCAAGCTGATCACCCGCGAGCTGTACCCGGTGGAGCGCGAAGGCAGCCACCTGAAGCTGTTCGGCAGCGACACCGTCAACCTGTGGGCACTGCGCAGTCGCCTGGGGTTCGTGTCCCAGGACCTGCAGGAAGACTACACCCCGCACACCCAGGCGCTGGATGTGGTGGCGTCGGGCTTTTTCGGCGCCATCGGTGCCCATGGCCATCTGCAGCCCGATGACGAGCAACTGGCGCAGGCGCGTGCGCTGCTGGCCGAGGTGGAAATGGCCGGGTACGAAAGCACCATGTTCCAGCGCCTGTCCACCGGGCAGAAGCGCCGCCTGCTGCTGGCCCGCGCGCTGGTTCACCGGCCCAGTGCGCTGATTCTCGACGAGCCGGCCAACGGCCTGGACATGGGGGCGAGCCTGGGCATGCTGAGGTTGCTGCGCAGCTTCTGCGCCGAGGAGCACGCCATGATCATCACCACGCACCATATCGACGAGATCATCCCGGAGATCGAGCGTGTGGTGCTGCTTAGCCAGGGGCGCATCGTGGCCGACGGGCCCAAGGCCGAGGTGCTGACCAGCGCGGCACTGTCGCAGCTGTACCAGACGCAGCTGCGCATCAGCGAACAGGATGGCTGGTACCGCTGCTGGCACGCCTGAACCGGCCTGCGTGCGGCCGGCTCGGCGGGGTCAGGTCACAGGGTTGATGAACGGGCCGCCGGTGAACTGCACGAACCACTGGCGGTACTCTTCGTTTTCCGGGTCGATGATCAGTGCCGGGAGAACACCAGGTGATGGCCACGCCACAGGTGCGCGTCGATCATGCTCATGTCGACGCGCTTTTCGTAGGCGTCGATCATCTGTTCCAGGGTGGTCAGCGCGCGGATGCGGTCGGTGGGCTCGGCGTTGCGGTTGGGGAAGATGCAGAAGAACACGCCACCGTCCTTCACCACCCGGGATGACTCCACGTAGGCCGCCAGCAGGTTGGGCACATGCTCGATGACGTGGGAAGTGATCAGGTAGTCGAAGGTCTGGTCGGCAAAGGGGATATCCAGGAAGTCGCCCAGCGCGTCGACCCTGGCGGGCTCGGCGTGGTAGTTGGCCTGTTCCTGCTTGTAGTGCGTGTAGTCTTCCAGGTCCTGCGGGTACAGGAATGCCTCGCGTCTGAAAAAATGCCTTGCGCAGGCTATCGGCAGGGCCGCGCAAGTATTGAGCCGGGTATGCAGGGCTCGCGTTCAAAGACTTCCCGCGCAGCGTGCAATAGAATACCCGGCGGGCGAACCCGGTTGGTTCGTCCAGTGCCGAAGCCTCTTGTGATTCGTGTAGGCATCAGGCTTCTTGCTGAATTGAAAATAGGCCACACATGCCAAGCGTTTCCCCGGAAGTACAAGCCAAAGAATGGCACAGCATGGTTTCCCAGTACCCATGCACGCTGACCCAATCGTTGCAGGGCCTTGTCGAGCGCAACAAGGTCATGCTGGCCGCGCGGTTCTATGAACACATGCTGGCCGACCCCAATGCTTCGCTGATCCTGTCCCACGACGAGGTCAAGAGCCGCCTGGGCAGTTCGATGCAGGCCTGGCTGGTGCGGGTCTATTCGGTGTCGCCCACCGATGACTGCATGCCGCTGGTTGCCCTGCAAAAGCAGGTGGGGGAAGTGCATGCGCGCATCGACGTGCCGCTGCACCTGGTGCTCAGTGGTGCGCGGCACCTGAAGAAGTTGCTGTTCCAGCTGATTCTCGAACAGCAGTGGGCCAGCGAGGCGCAGGCATTGCGCCTGGCCAGCGAAACCATGGACCTGGCCATGGAAATCATGAGCCACGCCTATTCGCGGTCCCATGACCGCAACTCGCGCAACGAGGAAGGCTACCGGCTGTTCTCGGTGCTGCAGAACATCAGCACCGAGCGCGAGCGTCAGCGTGGCGCCTTGCTGGACTGGGAAAACAGCCTGATGTTCGACCTGGCCATGGGCTCCAACGGCGTGAACCTGCCCAGGCTCGCGGCCTCTGATTTCGGCCTGTGGTTCCGTCACAAGGGCGCCTACGCCTTCCAGAACACCAGCGAAAGCGATCAGATCCTGAAGATCATCCGTCACATGGATGACGTGTTGCTGCCCATGTTTCTTGCCTCGATGCACGAGCAGGAGACGCGCATGCGCCTGCTGCGCGACATTCGCGACCAGACCAAGAGCCTGATGTTCAACCTCGACAACCTGTTCAACACCGCCAACGAGCTGGAAAGCGGCCGCGACGTGCTCACACGCATGCTCAACCGCAAGTTCCTGCCGGTGGTGATCGGCAACGAGATCGCCATCGCGCAGAAGACCGGGCAGACGTTTTCGGTGTTCTCGGTGGATATCGACAACTTCAAGTCGATCAACGACAACTTCGGTCACGAAGCCGGCGACGCGATTCTGCAGCAGATCGCCGAGATCCTCAGCAGCCACAGCCGCGCGGGGGACTACGTGTTCCGCATGGGGGGCGAGGAGTTCCTGATGATCCTGGTGGACATCGACAGCGCCAACGCCATGAAGGTGGCGCAGAAGTTGCGGCGCAAGGTCGAAGCGGAAAAGCTGCAACTGACCGAAGGCCGCAGGCACCAGGTCACCGTGAGCATCGGCATGGCCACCTACAACGGCCACCCCGACTACCAGCACCTGCTGCGACAGGCCGACCAGGCCATGTACCAGGCCAAGCAGGGCGGCCGGAACCGGGTGGTGGCGTACGGGGAACTGACCTCGCCGGAGTGACAGGCCAAGCCTGATGGAGGCGACGATGCACACGCCAAGGCGCCTCTGGCGCAGCGTTATGTGGTTGACAGTGCTGTGGCTGACGGCCAGTGGCGCGCTCGCCGCCGAGCGCGGCCACTGCGGGCGCCAGGCCGGCCCGCAGTGCCTGCACAGCTTCGCGTTGCCGGCAGGTGCAGGCCAGATGCATTACTACGCATCGCGCGCGCCAAGGCCCGGCGACCCCCACGGCCCGCAGACGGCACTGCTGATACTGCACGGGCATCCGCGCGATGTCGGGCGCAGCTTCGAGGCCGGCTTGCAGGCGGCACGTGCTGCGGGCCGGTTGCCGCGTACCCTGGTGGTGGCGCCGCTGTATCAGGTGGCGCCGGCGCAGGCCGGGCGTTGCAGCATGCCGGACACGCCCGGCGCTCAACCGGGCGACGCGCTGTGGAGCTGTGCCGGCTGGCTGGCGGGGGCTCCCTCGCTGGGCGCCCATCCGCTTGGCGCCTTTGCGGCACTGGACGCCTTGCTGGGCGAACTGGCCCGGCAGTGGCCGAGCCTGCGCAGTGTGACCCTGGTGGGATTTTCGGCCGGTGCGCAGATGCTCCAGCACAGCATCGGTTTTGCCGCCGACCCGCCGGCGGGTGTGGCGCTGCGCTATGTGATCGCCGACCCGGGCAGCTGGCTGTACTTCGACCCGGTTCGCCCCGTGCCCCTGCGGGGCGAGCGAACGGTGCCGTGGGAGGCCTGTGGTACGGGGGGCTGCACCTGGCGCTTCGACGTGCCGGCGACGTCCCCGGCCTGTGCCTATGACCACTGGAAGTACGGCACCCAGTCGCTGCCTGGCTATCTGCCGCGTACCGGCGCGCAGGCCCGCGCACACTATGCGGCGGCCCAGGTCGATTACCTGGAAGGTGCCCTCGACAGCAGTGCCGACAAGGGTACGTTCTACCCGATTCTCGACAAATCCTGCGCGGCCATGTTGCAGGGGCCTTTCCGATTGCAGCGAGGGCTGGCGTATGCCGCCTATGAACAGGCCGTGCTCAAGCCGCGCACGCCCAGGCGCATGGTCATCGTGCCAGGTTGCGCGCATGACGTGGCCTGTGTACTGGGCGCCGATGCAGCGCGGCCCGTGCTGTTCGCGCCGCCGCCCTGAGCGTGCCGCAGCGCCACGGCAGGTCAGGAAAATAATTCAGGACCAGCCCATTTTTTTTCGCTTGTGCCAGCCCCTTCGTGCCCTAAGACTCAAGCAGGGCGACGACCGCCTGTTCCCGCGTCAGTACCGGGCTTGCGGGTTCGGGGGCGTGCGCCAACAGAATAACAATCACAAGGTTGGAGGTGCTCGTGAGTGACTACGCTGCTGTGCCAGATGAAAGCGGCCATATCGATGTGCCGGGTGGGAAGGTCTGGTACCGGCTCAACCGCTCGGCCAACAGCGGTGCCGTGCCGCTGATCGTGCTGCATGGCGGCCCCGGCAACTCCCATGACTACCTGCTGCCGCTGCTCGAACTGGTGCCTGACCGCAGCGTGGTGCTGTACGACCAGCTCGATTGCGGACGCTCGCAGCGGGTGGGCGACACACGCAACTGGACGCTGGAGCGTTTTACCGACGAGATAGATGCCGTTCGCGAGCACCTGGGCCTGGGCCAGGTGCATCTGTTTGCCAGCTCGTGGGGCTGCAGCATCGCCATCAACTATGCGGCCCGGCAGCCGGCCGGGCTGTGCTCGCTGGCGCTGTCGGGGCCGTTGGTCGATGCCAAGCGCTGGATGGCGGACTGCGAGCGATTGAAGGCGCAGTTGCCCGACCACCTGCAGGCGGTGATGCGCCGGTGCGAGGCGCAGCGCGACTTCACCAGCCCCGAGTACCTGGAGGTGGTCAACGCGTTCTATGTGCGTCACCTGTGCCGCGTGCAGCCCTGGCCGCAGATCGTGGTCGACACGATGGACAATTGCGCGACCGAACTGTACGGCTACATGTGGGGCCCCACCGAGTTCTTCGGCACCGGCACATTGGCGGACCTGGACCTGACCCCGAAGCTGGCGTCGATCGAGGTGCCCACGCTGTTCATGTGCGGGGCCCACGACGAAGGCACCCCAGAATCGGGCCGGGCCTTCGCGGCGATGGTCAGGGGCGCCGAGTTCTGCTGCATACCCGAGGCCTCCCACATGCCGCATATCGAAAACCCCGAACCCTTCTTCAGGCACCTGCGCGCCTTCATTGCCAAGGCGACCCCGCGCATCTGAATGCCGTCGGGTCGATGCACAGCCATGGCGGCACCGCTGGGGATCATTCCGCCGACGACTGATTGCATGCGCAATGGTCGCTTGTTCGCCTGGTGGCCCACTTTGATACTTGCCCCTTGCAGGAAGCAGCCCCGGTACAGCGCACGCAGCCCCTCGCGCGCTGTACCGACCCTTGAAGTCATGGATAAAACTATAAAAAACAAGTCGACCCAGGCCCCTGGCGAAACAGGGGGTTGCGCCTCGACGATCTATTGCTTCGGAGATTGCCCATGTCGATTGCCAATGCGTCAGACACCCCCAGTACACAAGACCCGGAGCAGGCAGGGCTCAAACGGGTACTGAGCTTTTCCGATGTGCTCGCCTACGGCCTGCTGTATTTCGTGCCCATCGCCCCGGTCAGCGTGTTCGGGCTTATCTACAACACCTCCGCCGGCATGGTGGCGCTGGTGTACCTGGTGGCCGCCGTCGCGATGATCTTCAGCGCCATCAGCTACAGCCAGATGGCCAGGAAGATCCCCCTGGCCGGCTCGGTCTATTCCTATGTCACCCACGGCACCAACAGCAGCCTGGGCTTCGTGGCCGGCTGGGCGATTCTGCTCGATTACCTGCTGCTGCCGGCACTGCTGGCGGTGCTGGGGGCGGCGGCGCTGTCGGCGCAGTTCCCGCAGGTGCCGACCACGGTGTGGCTGGTCACCTTCGTAGCGGTGCCCACGGCGGTCAACCTGATGGGCATCGAGATGAATGCCAGGTTGAGCAAGGTGCTGCTGCTGATCCAACTGGTGGTGCTGTTTCTGTTCGCCGCCTTTGCCACCTCTCGCATCATCGAACTCAAGCCGACCCTGGAGCACTTCATCGCGCCGTTCTACAACCGCTCCGACTTCTCCATGGCCATGGTGTTCGCCGCCGTACCGATTGCAGCCCTCAGCTACATCGGATTCGACGCGGTGTCGACCCTGAACGAAGAGGCCAAGGGGGGCGGGGAGACGGTCTCCAGGGCCACGATGATGCTGCTGGTGCTGGTCACGGTGCTGTTCGTGGGGCAGGTGTACCTGGCGGCAGTGTTCGTGCCGCTGGGCACGGTGTACCAGGGCGCCGCTGCCGACACCGCGTTCTATACCCTCAGTGCCGAGATCGTCGGGGCCTGGTTTCTGCCGGTGATCACCCTGACCAGCGGCATCATCGCGCTGATGGCCAACACCCTGGTGTCCCAGGCGACCACGGCGCGGGTGCTGTTCAGCATGTCGCGGGACAAGCGCCTGCCCGCGTACCTGAGCCGCATCAGTGCCCGCACCAACGTGCCTGCCAACGCCATCGTCACGGTTGCGCTGGTTTCGTTCGTGGTGGCGTTCGCCGGGGCCGGCTACCTGGATGTGATGGTGACCCTGGTCACGTTCGGCGCGCTGACCGCCTACATCCTGTTGCACGTGTCGGTGATGATCTACTTCAGGAAGATCGGCCAGGCGCAGCTGTTCAGCCATGGGGTGTCCCCGGTGCTGGGCGTGCTGCTGTTGAGCTATGCGCTGTGGAGCACCAACGTGCACGCCAAGGTGCTGGGCGCCGCCTGGATGCTCGGCGGCCTGCTGATTGCCTGGGTGATGCGCCGGCGGGGGGCGCCCTCGCTGACCTGGACGGACTGACTGCACGCTGCTGCCCATGCATCGCCTGGAACAATGCCCGCTCATGCGGGCATTTTTTATTGAAAATAAATTCAGTAACAGCCTTGATCGTTATTGAAGATATTTTCAGTATCGCCTAGGATTGCCCCAGCCTGACAAGAACAAGACGGGGTATTGCAGTGACACGACTCAAAGACAGGGCCTATTGGCTCGACAAGGCAGCAACGTTGCCGCTGGAGGGCAGGGCATTCATCGACGGGCGCTATGTGGACGCGCAAGACGGGGCGACCTTCTGCACCCGCAGCCCGGTTGACGACGCCGTGCTCGCGGCGGTGGCCCAGTGCGCGAAGGCCGATGTGGACCTGGCCGTGGCTGCTGCGCGGCGCAGCTTCGAGGCCGGCGTGTGGAGCGAGCTGGCGGCCCGCGAGCGCAAGGCGGTGCTGCTGAAGTGGGCCGCACTGCTCGAGGCGCATACTGACGAGCTGGCGCTGCTGGAGACCCTGGACAGCGGCAAGCCGATTGCCGATACCATTGGTGCCGACCTGCCGGGCACGATCTACTGCCTGCGCTGGTTTGCCGAACTGATCGACAAGGTGCACGGCGAGGTGCCGGCCACCGACCCGCAATTCTTCGGCACCGTGACCCAGCAGCCGCTGGGCGTGGTGGCGGCGGTGGTGCCCTGGAACTACCCGCTGCTGATGGCCGCCTGGAAGTTCGCCCCGGCCCTGGCAGCCGGCAACAGCGTGCTGCTCAAGCCGTCGGAGAAAACCCCGTTGAGCGCCTTGCGCATCGCCGCCCTGGCGATGGAAGCGGGTGTTCCGGCTGGGGTGTTCAACGTGCTCCCCGGTGATGGCGCGGTAGGGCGCGAGCTGAGCCTGCATGGCGACGTCGACTGTATCGCCTTCACCGGCTCCGGCGCGGTGGGGCGGCAGATCGCGCAGAACGCCGCCGCCTCCAATCTCAAGCGTGTATGGCTGGAGCTGGGCGGCAAGTCGGCCAACATCGTCATGGCCGATTGCGCGGATCTCACCCAGGCCGCGCAGTCGGCAGCGGCGGCGATCTTCGCCAACATGGGCCAGGTGTGCAGCGCCGGGTCGCGTCTGCTGGTGCAGCGCTCGGTGATCGAGCCGCTGTTGCGCGAACTGCTCGTGGCCACCGACAGCTACTACCCGGGGCACCCCCTGGACCCGGCCAGCGTCACGGGTGCGATCATCGACGCGGTGCAGTTCGAGCGCGTCCAGCGCTACATCGAAACAGGCCGGCACGAGGCGCAGTTGCTCAAGGGCGGCCAGGCGCTCTCGCCGGTGGGGGCAGGCGCCTACCTGGAGCCGACGATCTTCCTTGCCCCGGACGCAACGGCGCGTATCGCCAACGAGGAAATCTTCGGCCCGGTGCTGGTGGTGATTCCCTTCGACACCCTCGATGAGGCCATCGCCATCGCCAACCAGACCGAGTTCGGCCTGGCGGCGGCGGTGTGGTCATCCGACCTTGGGGCCATTCACCGCGCCACCCGCCAGCTCAGGGCCGGCACGGTGTGGGTCAACTGCTATGACGAACTGGTGGACATGAACTTCCCGTTTGGCGGGTTCAAGGAGTCCGGCAATGGCCGGGACAATTCGGCCCATGCGCTGGGCAAGTACACCGAATTGAAATCCACCATCCTGCGCTGCCGTTGAGGTCAACCCCATGCAAAACACGCTTTCAGCCTTGAACCCGCAACAATGGACCGTGCCACTGCCCATCGAGTACGGCCCGGGTGCGCGTCATCACCTGGCCAGGCTGTGCCGGGACTTCAACATCAGCCGACCGATCATCATCACCGACCAGGGCTCGCTGCGCCTGCCCTTCGTGGATGAACTGCAGCGCAGCCTGACCGAGGCGGGGCTTGCCTGCGGCCTGTACGGCGGCATCGAGCCCAACCCCACCGACCAGTCGGTACTGGCCGGTGCCGCAGCCTATCGGGCCTGGGGCGCCGACGGCATCATCGCGCTGGGGGGCGGCAGTGGCCTGGACGGCGGCAAGGCGGTGGCCCTGGTCGCCCGTCAGCAGCGCAGCGAGCTGTGGGCCTTCGACTTCGACAAGCCGGTGCCGGCAGGTTTCAGTGCGGCGGACTTTGCGCCGGTGATCGCGATTCCCACCACCGCCGGCACCGGCGCCGAAACCGAGAGCACCGCGATGCTCACCGACACCGGGCGCGGCATCAAGGGCTGCGTGTGGCACCCACGGGCGCGCCCGGCGGCGGTGATCCTGGACCCGGAGCTGACCCAGAGCCTGCCGGCCAACCTGACCGCATGGACCGGGTGCGATGCGATCATCCATGCCCTGGAAGCCTACTTCGTGCCCAGCTTCAACCCGCTCAGCGATGGCGCCGCGTTGCAGGCATTGACGCTGCTGTGGGGCTCGATCGACACCGCCGTCGAACGCGGTCACGACCTAGAGGCGCGGGGCAACATGCTGATCGGCTCGTGCCTGGCCGGCGTGGCGTTTCTCAAGGGCCTGGGGCTGGTGCACGCACTGAGCCATATGGTGGGCGCCACCTACAACACCCACCATGGGTTGACCAACGCGGTCATCCTGCCGGTGGTGCTGCGCTACAACCAGGCGCAGATCACCCCGCGCCTGATGCCGGTGGCGCAGGCCCTGGGCTTGCCGGACGCCGAGTTCGAGACCTTCTACAACGCCGTGTGCGCCTTGCTCGACCGCCTGGAGATTCCCAGGTCGCTGGCCGAGCTCGGGGTCCGCCAGGCCGATGTCGGCGCCGTGGCACGCAAGGCCATGGGCGACCCGGCGCGGCTGACCAACCCGCGCGACAGCACCCAGGCACAACTGGAGGCGCTGTTGACCCAGGCGATCAACCACGCCCGCGATTGATGAACCCGCTGTTTTCCGCTTAGCCGTGCAACCAGACCAATAAAAAAAGGTGCAACTGCCATGTCTGCCTCCCACTCGGCGTCCAAGGGACGCCTGAACCTTGAAACACGCTCCATCGATTACGTCCCGCTCGCAGAGCGCCACGGCAAGGCGTGGCACCTGTGGCCCATCTGGTTCTGCGGGGAAGCGCACCTGACCACCCTGGCGGTGGGCATCATCGGGGTCGGCATGGGCGCCAACCTGTTCTGGTCGGCGGTGGCGATCTTCCTGGGCTGCGCCTTCGGCACGCTGTTCATGGCCGGCCATTCCACCCAGGGCCCGCAGATGGGCCTGCCGCAACTGATCCAGTCGCGCCCGCAGTTCGGCTACCTGGGCGCGTTGCTGGTGTATGTGGTGGCCATCGCCACCTACGTGGGCTACAACGCCTTCAACCAGTTGCTGGTGGGCCAGACGCTGCACGAACTGTTCGACGTTCCCGAAAACGGCTCGGCCATCGCCTTCTCGCTGCTGGCGATCGTCATGGCGATTGCCGGCTACAACACCTTCCACAAGGTGCAGCGGCTGCTGGCGTTCGTGCTGATCGCGGTGATGCTGGTGTTCACCGTGGGGCTGTTCTTCTTCGTCAAGCTGCCAGCCGATCAGCTGAGCGTCTCGGACTTCAAGGCAACGCCGTTCCTGGCGCAGTTCTTCGTGGCCGCCGCGTATCAGCTGAGCTGGGCGATCTACGTGTCGGACTACTCGCGCTACCTGCCGGCCAACGTCAGCGTGCGCTCGTCGTTCTGGTGGACCTACATGGGCGCGATGATCGGCGGGGTGTGGATGATGCTGATCGGCGCCCTGGCCGCGGCACTGAGCCCGGGGCAGAACCTGGCCAAGGGCCTGGTGATGCTGGGCAACACACTGTTCGGCGGCTTCGGCGAATGCCTGCTGATCCTGGCGGTGCTGAGCCTGGTGACCAGCGCGGCGCAGAACTTCTACGGCGCCTCGATCACCTTGCTGAGTATCGCCGACACGGTGAAGACCCAGACCTCCACCTTGTTCAAGCGCATCGTCTCGATGCTGCTGGTGGGCGGGACCGCGATCGCCATCGCGATGACCGCCTCGGACAACTTCGTGAAGGACTTCGGCGACTTCCTGGCCATCCTGCTGTACCTGTTCACCCCGTGGACGGCGATCAACCTGGTGGACTTCTACAAGGTACGCCACGGCAAGTTCTCGATTACCGAGATCTTCAAGCCCAACGGGATCTACGGGCGCTGGAACTGGCGCGGCATCGGCGCCTACGTGGCAGGCTTCGTGGCCATGCTGCCGTTCTCCAGCACCGGGCTGTATACCGGCTACGTGACCACGCTGCTCGATGGCGCCGACATCAGCATGCTGGTGGGCCTGGTGGTGTCGGCGCTGGTCTATGGGTGGCTGTGCCGCACCCAGGACATCGCGGCGGAGCTGTCGCGCATCGATGAACTGGACAAGGACCTGGAGCGCGGCCTGAGCGCCAACTGAGCCTGTCGACGATTGCCCCGGCGTGCGCGACGCACGCCGGGGCAATCGCCATTTCCTGTCACTTGCCCGGGCAAAAGTTGCTAAATTGTCGCCTCGCTTGGCGACTGAGATGTAGCCGCTGTCCGGAGACCGGGGCCATGCCCCGCAGTGCACAGGTTGTTGACGTATGAGCAGTGAGCCCGAAGTAACCCAACCCAGGAAGCGTCGAACCCGCATCGACCCCGAGACGCGCCGCAAGGCCATCATCGAGGCGACGATGCAGTGCATCACCCGCTATGGCCACAGTGGCAGTACCCTGGAGCGCATCTGCGCGCAGGCCGGGGTGTCCATCGGGCTGATCGGCCATCACTTTTCCAGCAAGGAAGAGCTGATGCTGTCGACCTACCAGGAACTCACCGACCAGCTGCGCGAAGAAACCCGCAAGTACCTGGCGGTGCAGGGCGGCACCCCCGAGGACCGTCTGCTGGCGATCATCCGCTCCTCGTTTCGCGGGCAGATCTTCAACGAGTTCATCCTCACCACCTGGCTGGGGTTCTGGGGGGCGGCGGTATCGTCGGAGCAGCTGCGCGCCTTGAACAAGAAGCTCTATGCCGACTATCGCAAGGAACTGGAGTCGGTGTTCAAGGCCATCGGCAAGGCACAGGGCACGCAGATAGACGCCAAAAGCGCGGCGTTGACCATCACCGCGCTGATCGACGGCTTCTGGCTGGAATGGGCGCTCGACCACAAGGCCTTCAGTTCGAAGAAGGCCGAGAAGTGCTGCATTGTCACGGCGCAGATGTTCGTCAAGGGCGCCGAACCGCTGCAGCCTTGAACGGCTAGGCGAGAAACTCCGGCTCGGCGGGGGGCGCCTGCGGGGTGTCCTCGCGGATGCTGATGTACAGCGCCGCACCGCACACGCCCACCAGCCCCACGCTGGCGAGCACGATCTCGCCCAGCAGCATTCCCACGATCAGCAACAGCAGGCTAAGCCGGCAGAACAGGGTCATGGCTGTCTCCTTGGCAGTTGGATTGTTGTGCGGCCTACCTTATACGTTCGCCATGGCTGCATGCAGCACCGGCGCGTTGCCATGGCATTGCTTCCCTGTGCTTTGGCCGAATTACCACCTGCGCCCAGGCCGGGCGAGGGCTACTTCGGGGGTGATGGGCAAGACGTGGCCGGGGCGCTAGCCGTGACCGGGCAGTGGCTCAGAAACGCCTGCAGACCTTGCTGATAGTCGTCCGCCGGCATCAGCTCGCTGTGCCTGGCAATCAGGCAGGCCATGCCCTTGGCGCGCATGTCTGCGCTCGCCACGTGGTAGAAATCCGGCGTTTCCAGCAGGTGTACGACTTGCTCCCAGGCCAGGACCGTCTTGCCGCCCCGGGCCTTGTCCAGCGTGAAGCCCTGATCATCGAAGCTCAGCTTGTACGTGTCCTGGGCCGATTTCAGGGGTGCCCGAAGCCTGGCCTCGATCAGGCGCTGGTTGAGCCCGCGTACCGGTGCCCGGGGCTTGGCGTGGTTGGCGGCGATCCGCGCTTGCAGGTGGCCGAGCCAGCGCCCGGAAAAGCGCCACCACAGCGGGATGAACACCAGTGTGAACAGCAGCAGGGCGATGGCTTTCTCCGGGGTGATGCGTCGCTCCGGGAGATACACCGCCAGCAGGGCGCCGATCAGGCACAGGGCGAACATCAGCGGGCCGATCAGGCGGCTCTGCCACCTGGCGAAGGTGGCCAGGGCGCGGGCCTGTTGCGTGTCCTGCTTGAGCAGTTCCTGCTTCAGCGGTTCGGCGATCCAGGACTGGAGGTGGTCGGGGGTGATGCGGTAGTGCAGTTCCATGAGGGGGAATCCGAGGTCCGTCGGGGAGGGCGGCAGTCTACCGGCTTGCGCGCTGCAGGGGCGCGGCTCAGGAGGGAAACTGCGCCATGTGCCGCTCCACCCACGCGTACAGCTGCTCGTCGAGCTGCGTGCGCTGCTGGTTGAAGCGGGTTTGGCAGGCGTCGAAGAGCGGGTCATGCTGGATCCGTATGGCCAGCTCGACGTGGTGTTCATCGGCATGGGCCTGGCGCAGGTGCTGCTGGCGCTGATCGGCCTGCTCCAGTGTGTGCGCCAGGGCATCGAGCTGCAGGTGCCTGAGTTGGGCGATGGCCTGGGGCAGGTGAAAGTGCAGGGCACTGTCAAAGCCTTCCCATTGCTCGAAGGCCAGCCATTCGTGGATCACCATGAAGCAGCGCAGCGCCGGGGGCAGTTGATCCAGGCGCTCGAAATCCAGCCAGTACTGGCGGGGCAGCTGTCCGGCGGTTTCGATGGCCTGGGCGATCAGGTCCAGGGCGCGCGGCTTGTCCTGGTGATGGTGGCGCAGAATGCGCTGGGTCAGGGTGAAACGCGCTTCGTCCAGGGCGGTCAAGGCGCGGCTCAGGTCGTAGCCCGCACTGTGCAGGTACTGGCGGGCCTGGTGGTGTGGCAGCCCGGATTTTTCCATCAGCACCTGCAGCAGTTCGGCCTTGTACAGCTCGGCGGCCTGCTGCGGGTTGCCGGCGCAGCGTTGCAGCAGGGCCCGGGCGTGGCGCAGGCCGATGGGCAGGGCGCGGCGCAGTTGCGCAAGGGCCTGGGTGAGTGTCGGGTCCATTGACGGAGGTGCCTCGGTGTCTGCTGGGGAGCGGGTGTGCAAGAATGCCGGCTCATGACTGATGGACACAACCAGAGGCGCAACAACAATGAACCGTCCGCTTTTCGTTTCTCTGGATGGCCCCAAGGGAACCGGCAAGACCACGCTGCTGGAAGCCGTGACCCAGGCACTGCGGGCGGACGGCAGAAAGGTGGTCCGGCTGTCCGAGAAAAACAGCGACCCCGGCCGGGGCGAGACGATGGCGCTCGTCAACGCACTGGTCAGAAACCCCAGCCGGTCGCTGGAGTGGGCGGTTTGCGAACGCCTTGCCGACAGCCGGGCCTGGATTTCCCGGCAGGTGCTGACCAGGCAGCCGCCCAACAGCATCATCCTGATCGACCGCTGGTATCCATCGGATGCGGCGTTTCGCCGGATAGTGCCGTTTGCCGAGATTCTGCGGTTGAACCTCGAGCGCGAGGTGAGTGTGCCGGACCTGCACGTCGGGGTGGTTACCAGCCCGCAGATTTCGTGGGCGAGGGCGGCGGCCAGAACGCGAGGGCTGGGCAGTACCGTGATGTTCAGCCTGGAGGAGCAGGTTGCTGCCACGCAGGCATTCGAGCAGGCGGTTGCGGATAACGGGTGGGTGCTGTGCCGTAATGAAGGCACGGTTGAGGAGGCGGTGAGGCAACTGGTTTGCGAGATCCATGCTGCCAGTCAAAGGATTCACAAGGCGATCGGTTGATCGTCCCATACCCAGAATGTGCCGTTCAGCACCATCCGATTTTCCAGCGCTGGCTATCCCTGAGTTCCTGCCAGTCGAGCAGTTGTTTTCGCCCGCTGTGCACGGCCTGCAGTTCGATCTGCAGGGGTGTGCCGTGCTCATCGCAAATCAACTCGGTGACCAGGAAGTGCTTTTCACGGTTGACCGGCTGGCAGGCGGTCCACTTTGACAGCCCAAGCTTTCGTGGATTGAAACGGTTCATGCGTCCTCCGGCAGTTTCGAGCAGATTGCGAGTTGCCCAAGAGGCTGTCGACTGCTGAAGCAGTGCCTCTCGACCCAAGGTGAACGCTCGATCAACGCGTTCGGGGTCTCGGGACGCTCCACTGTAGCCTCTTTCAACCAGGCTCGCAGTGTGGCGCGGGCTTGGGGGCGGCCTGGCCGTTGACCGCATCGGGCATCGGCGGGTGATCCTGCACGGCCTGCATCAGGTCTTCTGTCAGGCGCAACTCGGCACCGGTAGGCGAAAAGGTTGCCGAGGCCGTGAACGGCGCAGGATTGACCGGTACCGGGCGCTTGCCGCGACGCCAGACGAAAAACGTCACCATGCTCAGGTTGACCACCGCGAAGGCCCAGAACAGCCCGTTTTCGCCCAGCGATGTCATGACCGGCGAGATCATCAGCGGGCTCATGGCAGAGCCCAGCGAGTTGATCAGCAGCAGGCCCTGAATCATGGGTACCAGCGCCTCGGGCGACGCGCGGTCTGCTGCATGGCTGACCGCTACCGGGTAGAGCGCGAACACGCCGCCGCCCAGCAGGAACAGCAGTGCGGCCAGCAGCGTCGCGGACAGCGGCAGCAGTACCACGGCCAGCGACAGCACGCTGCATACCCCCGCCAGCACGGTCAGCACTTCCAGGCGGTCCCTGCGGTCGGACCAGCGCCCTACGGGATACTGCAGCAGCATTGCCCCGAGAATCGTCCAGGCCATCAGGCTGCCGACTTCGCCGATATCGTGGCCGATACGCTGCAGGTACAGCGGAAGCAACGAATACACGGCGGCAATGGCCACCCCTGAGCCAAAGCAACCCACCAAGCCGGTAGGCGTCACCCCCAGCAGCTGTCGTGGTTTGAGCGGCTCGACCTGGTCGAGCAGCGGCGACACCCGCGGCAGGATCACGATCGGCAGCACCGACAAGGACGCGAGCATGCCGGCGACCATGAATGGCGCCGTGTCGCCCCAACCGGTGATCTCGCCCAGGGTTGCCTGGCCCAGCACGCCAGCGCCGTACAGGGCGATCATGTAGAGCGCTAGCAGGCGCCCGCGGATCTTTGCGTCACCGGCCAGCAGCAGCCAGCTTTCAATGACCAGAAACACGCCGACGGTGGCCCAGCCGTTGATCAGGCGCAGCACGAACCAGCCCCAGGTGTCATAGAACATGCCCTGCAGCAGGATGGTGACGCCAATCAGCGAGGCGAAGCTGCTGTAGGCACGGATATGGCCGATCCGCAGGATCAGCCGGTCGTTGAACAGGGCGCCTAGCGTAAGGCCGATGAAGTAGGCCGAGGCGACGATACCGATCATCGTGGCCGATTCCCCGGCTTCGCCCAGGCGCAACGTGGTCAAGGACGACAAGGCACCATTGCCCAGGGCGATGATGAACAGGCCCAGCAGGGGCGCCAGCGCCATGGCCAGCAAACGCGGAGACATAAAAACCTCGAGTGACCTGCTGCACGGCGCCTTCGGGCAGTACGCGCGATGTATCGAACGGCAGGAAAGGGCCAGCCAGGGCAGGGCGATGCCCCCTGCAGACTGTAGAAAAGGAGGCGAGATTTTAAGCATTGCGCGGCATTTGCCAAGTCACTTTGCTGCGACGTTGGGACGCAGGCGGTGAGGGGGGAGGAAAGTGCGCAAACTGTTCGCCATTCTGGCGTTATGTCTTAAGATGGCCGGTTGCCGAAAGAACCGTCATGGCAATCGCCATGAAGGGCTTTCATCCTTTGCATATCAAGTGTGGTGAAGATGAACAGGCCTTTCATTTCGCTGTGCCCTGAAATTACCCGGGCACATGCGCTGACGTTGATGGACTGGTTGGAAGACGAACGTGTTACCTGCTATCTGAGTGATTCGCGTGATGTTTCTCGCTCCATCGAACAAGCCATCGATCGGACTCAATTGCCGATCCTGACCCATCTATTCAATCGGGGCGGCCGATTCTTCATGGCCTATGACCGGCATGACGCCCCGGTCGGCTTTGTCCGCCTCGTCAAGACTGGCTCCAACTGCGAGATCGTCCTGGTCATCGGAGACAGCGACAAGTGGGGCCGAAACCTTGGCGCCCGTACGATTCGCGAAGGCATGAAACTGGCCTTCCTCGACATGCGGGCCAAGAAGCTCATCGCCAAGATCCACCCGGACAACACGCGCTCGCTGAAAGCCTTTGTACGCAGCGGCTTTGTGCTGGAGAGCGAAACCCCGACATTGAAGTCATTTGCCATGACGATGGGGCGCTACCTCACGTTCTTGCGCGAAGGTGCCGTGGGCGACTCCACCGGGATCTACATCACAGAAATCGACAAGGCCAGGCTCGAGGGCCTGATCGCGCTAGAGGAAGGCCCGACCGTGGTGGAACTCGAGCATGAGCTCGAGCGGGCCATCGTCGTGAAGCCGCAGCAGGTGGCGCGCAATGTCGTCACGATGAACTCCAGGGCCTTGTTGCAGCTGGACGACGAGGAGATCGAAGTGGCGTTGGTCTACCCCGAAGACGCGGACAGCAGCACCGGCAAGCATTCGGTGTGTTCCGACATCGGCGCCGCCATCCTCGGCTATCAGGAGGGGGACGCCATCGACTGGCGAATCGCTGATCGAACCCGCCGGATCGAGATCCGGAAGGTGCTCTATCAGCCCGAGGCTGCGGGGCATTTCCACCTGTAGTTGCACTTTCAGTGGATGGTGGCGATACAGTGGCTATGCTAGGCGTTTCGCAACCCGGCTCCACGAGCCACCTGATGCTCGATTCCAAGGACGGACCATGCACGCTGAAAGGGATAGTACAAACATAACCGGTGTGATTCGAGCCTACGGCGCAAGGTCTCTTGAGACCGAGCCTGCCTGGGCTGCATTGAATGACACTGGCGGTGCGAGCGCCGCGATTGGCGATGACGGGAATGAGGCTGCTGAAAGTACCGACAAGGACGCTTTCGGCCGCGCCATGAAGATGAAGGCTGCCCTTGACCCGTTCAGAGGCTTTGCGTGAGTGCGCAAGTCTGGATGGCGAAATATGGTGCCCTGCGCACCACGCCAGAAGCTGCAGGCAATGGCTGCGCGCAGCAGACCGTATCGGTGCTGCTGGAGGAGGGCTGTACCCTGTGCGATCAGGGCGAGTTCGATGCCGCACAGGCATGCTTTCGTGCCGTTGTGCAGCAGTGTCCTGACTGGGCTGTTGGCCATAACAACCTGGGTTGGGCCTTGCAGCAATCGGGGCGCAATGAGGACGCAATTTCGAGCTACAAGGCTGCGATCAGCCTGCAGCCTGCCTTCGACCTGGCCAGGGCCAACCTGGCCTTTTTGCTGGCCACGCTGTATGGCCACATGGGCCAGCACGATTCGGCCCGTGGCATGTGGAAGGTCCTCGGCGAACTGTACCCGCGCGATCCAGAGATCCTGGAGCAACTCGTCAGCACTTCATTGCGTACTCACGACCTTGACGCTGCGGGCCTGTGGGCTGCGCACTATGCCTCTGTAGTTCGTGGTGACGAGCGCAGCCTGTCTCAACCCGGTGCCTGCGAAGGGCGTGGCGCTGTACCGAGGGCTTCGCGGGCGAAGCTGGCCCACGACCTGGAGCAGTTACGCTATTTGCGAGACCACCAGCTGATTGGTCCGCGTCTTGAGGCGGAGATTGCTAGCTATGAGGCAGCTCTCCAACCATTCGAACAGCCCAACAGTTTGGCAACACCCCCGGCCAACGTCGCTGCGCTGCCCCCGAGCTACGGGCGTAATGTGCACCAGTTGCAGGCTCCGCGACTGCAAGAAGGGGCCTTGAAGATGAGCCAGGCGCTGCTGCGAGCTGAACGCGATTACCTGGAGAGCCCCCTGGGCCTGGTCGTGATCGACGACTTCCTGTCTGCTGATGCACTGGCGCTTGTGCAGGCGTTCTGTTTGCAGTCCACCATCTGGCATACCGACCGATATGCTCATGGTCGGCTCGGCGCGTTCTTCAGGGAGGGTTTCAATTGCCCGCTTCTGCTGCAGGTTGCCGATGAGATTCGGCGTTGCTTCCCCCAGCTTATCGGCAAGCATCACCCATTGCTTCAGATGTGGGGGTTCAAGTACCAGCATGACCAGCCTGCGACACACCCCCATGCAGACTTTGCCGCTGTGAACGTGAACTTCTGGATCACGCCGGACGAGGCAAACCTTGACCGCGACTCGGGAGGGCTTGTGGTCTACGACGTCGAGGCACCCTCTGACTGGGATTTCGAAACCTACAATCGTCAAGGTGATCGAATTGCCGCCTTTCTGAAGGAGGCTGGAGCCCGGCGCACAGTCATCCCTTACAGGTGCAATCGCGCTGTGATTTTCAACTCAGATCTGTTCCATGCCACCGCGCCACTGGCTTTCCGGCCGGGCTACCTCAATCAACGGGTCAATGTGACGCTGCTCTTCGGGGAGCGTGGCAGCGCGCCGGGGCAATGAGGCTGCCAGCCCGGTGAGGTAGCCACCGGGCTGGCAGCATCGGCTATTCGCCTTGCGTGCGGATGTCTACCTGCATGCTACCGACGTTGTCCGTCAGGCCCGCACCATAAATCCCGTTGAGGTCATCGTTGATGCACAGTTGCAGGGCCCCCGACTGTCCTGCCGGCACCTTGACCTGAGGCCCAACCAGAAACGGTGCGTTGTCGCCAATGCGGCCGATCAGGGCCCCCTCGAACTGGCCTGGCAGGGTATAGCCTTGCTTGGCGCGATAGTTCGTGTTGCCGGCCGGGCCTGTTTTCCCTGTTGCCGGGTTGGAAGTCCAGGAGCCTTGCGCTGCAATCAGGGTGACCTGGCGGCCAGTCACTGTCAGGCCGCTTTGCTGCCAGGCTTGATTGGCCTGAATGGTCACGGTAACCGGATACAGGATGTTCACTGCATCACTGACGCTGGAGGCGTCGAAACCCGCTTTGCCAAGGGCTTCATTCATCTCGGTGGCCGGTGTGGCTGGCAGCACTTTCGGGTTGAGAATGGTTTTCCCGACGTCAAGCGCAGTCAGGTCCGGATAGGTGGTGTGCAGGATGATTGCGAGTTGGGTCGCGGTCAGGGGCGAGAAAACCTCGATCACGGCTTCGGCCACTGCGGTGTTGTCGGTGGTAGCCCCTCGGGCACGTGACTGGAGCTGGGCCAGTGCCTCTTTGACCGCCTCAAGGGGGCTCAGCCCTTGTTGCTTAAGAGACTGCAGGATGCTGATCAGGGTTTCGGTGCTCATGCTGTTTACCTCTCGTAGTCGCTGTTTGTAATGGGGTGAATGACGCAGTTGAACGGTGGATCTTCTTGCTCGGCATGGCGGCGTCACTGATAAGCGAGCACCAGCGCAGTTGATAGCTCCACAGGCGAGATGGCGGGGTACGCCACCTTGAGGCCTGTCGCGGTGTCCGTTGCGGGGTAACCTGCCTTTGCCATGGCGCGCGCCATCTCTGATACGCCAAGCTGTGGGAATGCCTTCAACAGATTGACTGCGCACAGCTCTCCAGGCACGCCCTGGTCACGCTGGGAGGCGGCAAACTGCAACGGATCGGGATACGCCAGGGCAAGTACGGTCGCCAGCTCAAGAGGTGGGGTATCAGGCCACACAGCAAGCAGGCCATTGCTGGTCTCAATGGCCGGGTAGCCGCCTTGCGCCATGGCGATGGCCAAAGTGTCCGGTGTCAGGTTCGGGAATGCCGCTATCAACTGTGTACCGCACGCGCTCCCCTCGATAGTGAGGGCATGCAGCGCGGTGGCCATTTCTGATGCGGTTGCATAGGGCGTAATCGTCACCTGGACGACGGCTGACGGCACGCCCGCTACGTAGTTCACCTGGTCGGCGCCAGGCAGCGCCCAGACCTGCACCTGGTAAACGGAAGGCGAATGCGAAGGGCAGGGTAGAGCGAAGTCTGCATGCTCGACGCCGCTTTCCTCCCGGGCGTGCAGCTCAATAACCAGAGGGGCAGCCCCTTTCTTCTGCGCCAATGCCTGGTAGCGCAATGCACCAGCAACCGAACGCCAGCGCAACGCAACATTGCTGCCGATACTGCTGGCCTGGAAGTCCTGGGGCTGGCCTGGACGTACAAGCGTCAGCGGCTCGCTGTCTGGACTCGCTACGGATGCATGCCCACCCTTGGCCGTTACGCTGAAGCGATAATCCCCCGCTGGGGAAGCCTCTTCGAAAATGAATGCGTATGCCGCAGGTGGGAGCGACTGATCTGCGCCGGGCTCGATCTGGACCCTATCGGTCGCACTCCCGGGCAGGCGGGTAGAGAGCTCGTACGAGGAGGCCCCGACAATCGGTGGCCAACTCAGCTGCACTCCATATGCTGGCGCCGGGACCGTGGTGTCTGCTTGAGCGCTGGGTTGGGCCGGCGCTGTCAGCCGGTTGAAGGGAGCCGCCGCCCAGCGGGTGGCCGATTGTTCATGAACACCCTGGACCTGGGCCGTGTAAGGGCCTGAAGGCCACTCTGGGCCAAACTCGAACTGGGTCTGCCGGGCCGCACCCGCCAGGTCCGGGTTGTTCAGCAGGATGGTCGCGGCACTGTCGAGCAATTGCGCGTGATAGCGCGCATTGCCCTGGCCACCCCCCCAGGTCAGAGTGACCACACGGTTGGTGATGGTGACTCGCGGATCAACAGGCGGGCTCTGTGTCGCGGTTCCTGTTCCTGTTCCTGTGCCGCCAGTGCCAGTGCCAGTCCCTGTGCCTGTGCCTGTGCCAGCAAAGAAATCTGCAACCGCGACTACGGCGCCGGCGACCAGGGCCCCAGCAGCGCCGGCCCCCGCCTCTGCGGCCGTGGCTGCGGCAAGGGTCTCTGCAGCTGTCGCAACAACAGCATCTGCTGCTACACCGTCGATCAAGGCCTGGCAGGCAAGAGTAGCGGCATAGGAGGCCGCGGCTTTTCCCGCGGTGAGGCCAATGACGGCAGCAATGGCCTCTCGGTTTTTCACCAGGGCTTTGACAAATGATTCAGCTGCTGCAGCCAGAGCACGTTCGATGTAGTTGCCCAACTCGGAAAAGCTGATCGAGTTGGGTAGGGGGATCGACACCAACCCTGGAAATGGAATCGCTACCGCGGTGAGGGAGGTCTGCGCGACGCAGAGCGTATAGGACCCATCGAGGACCAGCGTTACCCCCTCATCGTTTTCCTGGGTACCAAACGAGACACTCACGCGGAATTTCGACTGTAGAAGCTTCTCGAAGGCGAACCCGACGAGTTTGCCGCACCCGGCGCTGCCCTGGTCGGAGAGTTTCTGCAGTGTCTTGATGAAATCGATGGCGTTGGTCAGATACTCGAAACTTGGCCAGTTCGTCACCTGGAAGCCACCGTCCTTGCTGTACCGAAGCCCCAGGGATGTGCCAGCGGGCAGGAACGGTGGGTAGTTCGATAGCGCCGTGAGCGTACCGTCGACCTGGGTGTTTCCCTTCGCGTTTCTGGTGGCTTTCACGCGGACGTCGACGCCAAATTGTTCCTGCATGAACCATAGGCTGCCAACGAAACCCATAGAGGATTTCTTCTCGACGGTAGACAGCTCGAACGCAGGCCCGCCGATGGGCTGTGAGGCGCGTGATGCCGCGATGGTCACGATGAAGAGGTCGATGGGCTTGCCCAGGCTGATATCGGCAGTGACGCCATCCTCGGCAATCTGGATCGTGCCGACCACTTCCAGGGTCTTGACGAGTGTCAGGTCGAACAGCGCCCTTATGTTGAACCCATTCTGGTAGTCGATGCTGGCGCTAAGTTGACGATCGGGCAGGTCCCCCTCGGCAGGGCATGAGAATGTCTCCAGTCTTGCGAGTTGGCTTCCAGCGGCCGAGCGGTAATACAGCTCGCTGCCTGCCTTGAAGGTGATGTCGATGAGCGAGGTCGGCCACAGGGCCCCCGGGATGCATTGGTTGAACACATCACCGATCGACAGTGCCTTGTCGACTTTTATGCTGGCCACCTGGGGTTTGCCGTTGTGCAGGTAGATGTACCCGGTCAGCTGGGCTGAGCCGACTCTGACCGTACCCTGGACCTGGAATGTTCGTTGATCATCGTTGTCGCCATAGCGAGCGAATATCCCGAACACCAGGCGCTGGAAGGTAATGCCACGCATCTGGTCGCCGAAGAGCCTGGTAACGCTTTGATCGGGTTCGGCACTTTTCAAGCAGGCTGAGAAGGTTCTGTTGACCTCGTCCGAGTTCAGTACCCCTTCGAACAGATACTGCTTCTCATCAAAAAGGGACACACGCAGCTTGCCTTTGACATTGAGCTGTCTGGCTTCCTTGAAGCGATATCGAACCTCGACCTCTTCAAAGCCGAACAGCTTGAACAAGCGGATGTTCGGCAAGCTGGCCAAGTAGATCGCGTCACTCACCGCCTTGCCGGCGACAGTCCCTCTAGCCAGCACCGCGGAGAGTGAGAGCTTGTCACCGTCGCCAGAGGGCGAGGCGTACCCTATTTCGATCAGGCTGCCGAACAGCTTGATATCGTCGAGGCTTACCGTCAGCCAAAACCCCGCTGTATTGGTCATCGGCTCGGTGGCACTGGAGACACTGAGTGGAACCGGCGATTGCGGGAAAATCTTGTCCAAAGAGGTGTTCGGGGGGACCGCCCCGTTGCCGAAATGACTGAATGTGAAGAACCCGGCATCCATCACCCTCAGATATTCGGCCGGAAGCTCGATATCGAAGGCTTTGTTGAGTTCAGCGAGAACATTCCACCCCTGTGCATCCTCTGTTCCCAGGTCTGCATAGATCAGGCTGTACTGGCGTGACAGGTCCAGCTGGCACTTGCTTCGGGCGGCGATCTTGCGACCAAAAATCTCCGACCAGGCAAAGTGCGCCGTAACGCGGATATCCATGGGCGAGGGGCCCTCCCGCAGGCAGGTACATCAATGCGGTGGGGCATAGTGACATGCCCCACCGTGGAGGAGTCAGGCCTTGACTTCGAATTTCCCGTCTTTGTATTTGCCTTCGGAGACTTCAACGTTGAGCGCCTGGACGACCTTGGCGTCACCACCAATGGCGTCGGAGATCAGGTCCATGGGTGGTGCAACTGCAACGTATACCTGGTCGGTGGCGCCGACAGCGACTTCGAGAAGTGTCTGCAGTACCGCGTCTGCGGCTTCGCCTTTGGAGGTGACAGTGAAGATGAACGGCTTATCGGCAGTCGGTGCGGAGTTGGGGATGTTGAGCGAAGCTTTGTAGGTCTTGTTGTCGATCAAAAACTCAGCATTTACTTTGGCACTGATACCCATTCTGAGAGCTCCTTGCTGCATGGACTGGGGGGGGGAGGTGGCCACCTTCCTGGTGACGCGACGGTGGCGCTTGGAAAAGTAGTAGGCACTCGGCGATATAGCAAATGGCCACGATCTTTTTTTGCCTCGCTGCAGGTGCGTTGCGGGCGCGGCATTCCTTCGCTCGTGGGCTACCGGGGGCGGCCACGCAGGTAAAGAAGGTGTCTGCAGCATCCGTGGCGATTCAATCCTTCTGGAAAAATCTGGGAGCACAACGCTGTGCGTCGATCTGCGTCGCGATTTGATGGGCTGCGAAGTTTCGGCCAACTGCCGCAATTGCCCATATTGCCTGCTTGATCAGGTTGCTCACTGCCATGTTCTTGAGTTCAGGTGCTCTGCATGAAAAACAAGAAAACTCAATTGATCGCTTCGTACTGGACACTGGCTGGGAACACGTTTCCTGGCGCGCCCAGTGAGGTCGCCACTTTTAGCCTTCAGGATCGTGTATCTGCAGCAAGTAAGGCCGGTTGGAGTGGGCTGGGGTTCACCTATGCTGATTTGCTTCACTTGGAGCAGACCATTGGTATTCGAGAAGTCGCCAATCTGCTCAAAGAGCATGGCCTGGAGTACGCTGAAGTCGAGTTCCTGACCGATTGGCACTTGCAAGGAAGCAAAAAGCAAGCGTCCGACTACAAGCGAAAGCAGCTTCTGGAGTTCGCGGCGGCTATCGGGGCCCAGCGACTCAAATGTGGGGCTGGTGTGTTGGAGCAGGGCGACCTTGATGTAGCGGGCATGCGGGCCTCTTTGCAGGCCTTGTGCGGAGTCGCAGCTGAATTCTCCATCGACGTAGCTATCGAGTTCATGCCGTTCTCCAAAGTATCGACTATCGACAAGGCCATGGCAGTCACCCAAGGCTTGCACGATAACGCAGGCATGGTCATCGACAGTTGGCACGTAGCTTATGGTGGCATGGAGATGTCCGAGATCGCCAAGATCCCAGCACCTTTGATCAAGGGCGTGGAGCTGAGTGACGCCATGTTCGTGATGTCGGATAACCTGATAGAGCAGTCCAACCACCAGAGGTTGCTCATCGGCGACGGAGAGATCGATATCTGCGGGTTCATTCACAATGTGAGGCAGACGGGCTTTGACGGGCCCTGGGGCGTCGAGATCATATCGGGCATTCATCGTGGGCTTGCGGTGGATCAGATGGCTGAACTCGCTTACCAATCTGCGATGCAGTTCTTCGAACCCCCTTACGCCTGACAGACTGAGTTCCGATGTTATTCATCGTGCTTCATCTTGTGGAGCTTGGGCTCAAGCGTGGGTGAGCCCGAACGTGTGCGTCTCATTGCGTCGATTTTTCAAGGGGTGCGAAATGGAGATCTCGCCTGATGGGAAAAATAATCTTCGGTCCTGGAAGTGTTCCTTGCAGCAGGCTCGCACCTCGTCATCGGCGTTCAACAAGAAGGTATTCCAATGAAGCTCACTGGGGGCCAGATTCTGGCAAAAGCGCTAAAAGCCCACGGGGTACAGTACGTTGCTGGCATTCCCGGCTACGGTTCTTGGGCCATGGTGGATGCCTTCCTTGAGCCTGGATCCGAGATTCCCTTCATCCAGGTCATGCAGGAACAGAGCGCCGTTCATCTGGCCGATGGTTTCTTTCGAGCCTGCGGACGGCCGATGGCAGCGTTACTGCCAGCCGGTCTGGAAACGTCTAAAGCTGTCTGTGCGTTGGCTACGGCGTCAGCGAATTCTTCTGCCGTACTGGTTCTGAGCGGGGATAAGGAAAGGTCGTTGGTTGACGCTGCGAAAACCGCGTCTCGAGGCGATAGAGCAACACTTTGCAAGGTCGATTGCTACGTGAACGAGGTCGACGCAATTCCGGAGGTTCTGAGGCAGGCATTCGTTAGCATGCTATCGGGTCGGCCTGGGCCGGCCAGCCTTGCATTGTCGGTCAGTGCGCAGATCGGCACGTCAGAAGCCAAACTCGATTTCTCGGTTCAGCGGCAGGCCAATCTCAAGTCATGTCCGGATGCGCAGGTGGTGTCGAATGCTGCTGCGCTGCTTTGTGATGCCCAGCGCCCGGTGATTCTGGTGGGGGGTGGCGTCATCAATGCTGACGTCACTGATGAATTGGTGAAACTGGCCGAGTACCTGCACGCTCCGGTCGTCAGTACATCCGGTGGCAAGGGCGCATTCCCTGATGATCATGCCCTCAATGGCGGCGCTATCGGCCGTCTAGGCAGTACTTGTGGCAACTGTCTTTTGAGTAGTGCAGACCTGATCCTGGCTGTTGGCACCCGGCTGGAGAATGTGTTGGACCTGGGGTGGGGCGGGGGACGAGATTCTGCCCTTGCTCATGCGTGTCTGGTGCACATCGATATCGATGCAAAGCAGATTGGCAAGCGCCATGACGTCGACCTGGCAATCGTTGCAGATGCGAAGCTGGCCCTGGATGCAATTGGATCGGCAATCACCGCGGCTCAACGCACGCAGTTGGCCACCAGGCGGGCGCCCTATCTGAAGGAAATTATTGCCCTGAGACAGCAGTGGAATGAGCAGGTCGAGTTGCTGAGTAACAGTGACTGTGCTCCTTTCAACCTGCAGCGACCGCTGCTGGAGCTTCGCAACTGGATCGAAAGCGACGCAATCATCGTTGCAGGCTCAGGCGGCGTCAAAGGGGCGGTGCACCAGATGTTTCCCATCTACCACCCGCGCACTCACCTCACGTGTGGTGACTCGTCATCGCTCGGTTGGGCAGTTCCTGCTGCAATCGGCGCCAGGCTCGCCATGCCCGCTCGCCAAGTCATCTGCCTGGTCGGTGATGGCGACTTCCTCCACTCGCTCCAGGAACTGGCGGTCTGCGTGATGCATACCATTCCTGTCCTGTTCGTCGTGTTCAACAACAGCGGATACATGTCGCTGCGCGACGGGCAGAACGGGGTGTTCGGGCGCCATTATGGTTGCGAGTTCAACTTTCCAGATGGCAAACCATATTCTCCACACTACGCAGAGGTTGCGAGGAATTTCGGGCTCGATGCCTGGCGTGTGGAGCACGCTTCGCAATTGAAGTCGGTGTATCAGAAGGCGCTGAAAAGCAATGGGCCGTCACTTGTTGAGGTGATCGTTGCGCGTGAGGGGGCAGGGCCGGTGTTACAGAATGACCTTTCTTTCCCGGCCCCGCAGTACGCACGCTGAAGCGCTCTTACCTGCGTCGCACGTCACACCTGACGCACGATGCAAGGTCTATGCGGCCTATCTCGATTTTCTGCCGTTGGTCTTGCCTGATCTCTGTGGCTGCTACGCCGGGACTTGAGCCTGCCGTACGGGGACTGCTGGGTTTTTTCTCAAACTACGCCTGCAAATGCGTCACTGTGCGTCAATCAGGTTGGAGCTGCGAAATTGAGCGCGCTATGGACTCTTGGGAATACTTCGCTCATCGGATGGGAGAACCAAGCTCATTTTGAGCGCATCCGTCCTAGGCGAAGCAAATCAACAAAAGGGAACAACCCATGGCGTACTATCTGAAATCTTCAACCACTCAGCCAGCTGGAGAGGCGGACAGCGTACAAGTACGCCGAATCGTCGAGGAGATGATTTCCGACATCAGCAACCGCGGCGAAGTGGCAGTTCACCAATACTCGGCAACGTTTGATAAATGGGACCCCGCCAGCTTCCGCCTGACTCAAGCGCAAATCGACGAATGCCTGGCCGAGCTGACCCCGCAGCAGATTGATGACATCAAGTTTGCTCAGGCACAGGTTCGTAACTTCGCTCAGCATCAGCGCAACTCGATGAAAGACATCGAGGTCGAGACGCTGCCTGGCGTGATCCTGGGTCACAAGAACATCCCGGTTGAGACGGTTGGCTGTTACATCCCGAGTGGCAAGTACCCGCTGTTGGCCTCGGCTCACATGGGCATCATTACTGCCAAGGTCGCCGGTGCGAAGAAGGTTATCGCGACTTCCCCGCCCTTCGAAGGCCGTCCAAGCGCTCCGGTGATCGCTGCAATTCACTTGGCCGGCGCCGATGAGATCTACTGTATCGGTGGTGTGCAAGCCGTTGCTTCGATGGCCTTGGGTATCGGTGAATTCCCTGAGGTCGACATGATCGTTGGCCCAGGTAACGCCTACGTTGCAGAAGCCAAGCGTCAGCTGTTCGGCAAGATCGGTATCGACCTGATTGCTGGCCCTACCGAGACCCTGGTTGTTGCGGATGACTCGGTTGACGGCGAGCTGGTGGCAACCGACCTGCTAGGTCAGGCTGAGCATGGCCCGACCTCGCCGGCAGTGCTGATTACGACCTCGCGCAAGCTGGGTGAAGACACCCTGGCTGAGATCGAGCGTCTGCTGGGGCTGTTGGACACTGCTGAGATCGCGCGCAAGGCTTGGGACAACTACGGTGAGGTTATCATCTGCCAAAGCCAGGAAGAGATGATCGTGGAAGCGAACCGTCTGGCTTCCGAGCACGTCCAGGTGATGACTCGTGATCCGGACTACTTCCTGAACAACCTGCAGAATTACGGCGCGCTGTTCCTGGGCGCCCGCACCAACGTTGCGTATGGCGACAAGGTGATCGGTACCAACCACACGCTGCCTACTTCGCGTGCTGCTCGTTACACCGGCGGTCTGTGGGTTGGCAAGTTCCTGAAGACCTGTACGTATCAGCGCATCCTCACAGACGAGGCCTCGGCCATGATCGGTGAATACTGCTCCCGTCTGTGTATCCTGGAGAAATTCACTGGCCACGCCGAGCAGGCCAACATTCGTGTTCGCCGCTACGGCGGTAAGGATGTTCCGTTCGGTGCGGCTGCTGAGTAACACCGTGCGCTCATGAAAAAGGCTGGTCAGTGATGACCAGCCTTTTTTCGTTTGCCCGGTTTGCGAGTGGCGCGCGTGCTGACTCAGCCCTCACCACCCCACAGGATGGTCGAGCTATCCCCTGTCATGTACTCGCGCACTTCCAGCGGCACGGACAGGTCGCTGGGCAGTATCACAGTCGCGTTCCTGAGGTGCTCGCGGCGGATCAGCCCTTTGTCCACGTATCCAAGCGCCATGCGCGTAGAGAACGGCTGCCGGTAGGACGTGGACGCTACACCGGTTATCAGGCCGTAGAGGAAGCGAATGGGGCGTCGGTGCTGTGGCGTAAGGATCGAGCAGGTAATCTCGTTGCGCTGCTTGCTCTCAAAGTCGATCATGAAGATTCGGTCGCCCAGCAACAAGCAGAACCCGTGATAGGTGAACGAGCAGCCGATTTTTCCACTGCCATCCAGCAGCGGGAAGCGTTCCACGGTGACGTACTGCACCATCGACTCAGCGCGGTACAGGCAGGTGACCGAGCGAAGAATGCGACCCTTGTAAATTGACGAGTTGTGATAGCGGTAATAAACACCCAGATAATCGTTCAATTGCTCAGGCGAGTTTTTGGCCAGTGGCAAGAAGTGCGTGAACTCTTTTGATGAGCGGAGCCCCATCGGCAGTTCGTTTTCAAATCCTTCGTAGAAGCTTTTAAACTCAAGGGGCGATCGGAATAAGTCGTCAACCTCCATCATGAAATACCTGGAGATTTTCTGCAGGATTTTCTGAGAAGGCAGGTGCTGTCCCGCGAGATACTTTGTTGAACTGTTGCCGATTGACATCAACTTTTCGACACAGGTCTGCAACAGAACGGCAGGACTCTACAAGCGTCATTAAGTTTTTCTGAAGATTGAGCTGCAAGTCGTACCGGTTTTGACTGCGTTCAACTAGATTGGGCGTAATCGTTACAGGCATTTCTTATAATCCTCCACTACGAATAGCGGCCCGCCCAAGCTGTAAGCTTCGGCAGTATCACTCCCAATACTGGAGGAAACTGGGGGCACACACTTCATCGAGCTACACGGTGATTGAAAACTCAAGCATGCTTTGTGCCATCTGAAGCAAGGCAGGGTTTTCAATGGCATTCTCCGATTTTTGAGTTTTGCTGTCTCAATCCTGTACATTCTGCGTCAGAATCGACGTTCGGTCTACTGTGTCGAGCAATGTATCCGCTCTGTTTCAGGTCTTTGAGGGTGGGCACGCCGCTGCATGTTCCGTAACTGACTTATGACAAAATGGTGTTTTGAATGAGTGAAAGTAACACTGGCAGGATTAAGGGATCCTCCATCTCGCGCGTCATGGAGATTATCGAGGCTGTCGCGCTGGCCAAGGCGGCCCTGTCCCCGGCAGACCTGGCATTTATGTTGGATATTCCGAAGCCAAGTATTCATCGCTTGCTTCAACAGATTCAGGCTGATGGTTATCTCCAAACCAATATGCGTGGGCTGGTTGTGCCAACAGCGCGGCTTCATAAAATAGCCATGGGCGTCATTTACGCCAGTCGCTACAAGGCGCTCCGGCAATCAATTTTGCGTCGACTGTCAAGTGAGTTGGATGAGACTTGTGGCATCGCGATGCCCGACGGTATTGATATGGTGTATTACGACCGTGTTCAAAGTGACTGGCCATTGCAGTTGCACCTTCCTGAGGGGGCGCATGTTCCCATGTGGTGCACGGCCAGTGGAAAGTTGTACTTGAGCACATTCTCTAAGTCTCGCCGCCAGCAAATACTTCAAAATCTCGCCCTCAAGCGGCTCTCGAAAAATACTATTACCAGTGCTGAGCAACTGGAGCTTGAGCTGTTGAAGATCAGGTCGACAGAGATCGGTATCGATAACGAGGAGTTTGTAGAGGGCATGGTGGCTTGCGCGGTGCCTATCAAGGATGCAAGTGGGCGCCTCATGGCGTGCCTCTACGCGCATGCACCGACGGTGAGGAAGAGCCTGGCGGATCTGCTCCGATTCCAGCCAAACCTTCAGCAGGCGGCGGCGGAACTGTCGAGCCTGGTGGAGGAACCCTTGGGGGAGGAGTAGGGCGTCCTGATAACGCATAAACCAGGGAGCCCCTGGTTTATGCGGGTGGTGCTGAGACCTGGCGAGCCGGCGCTTAACGCACGGCGAGATTTCCGGGGGTGGTGCACGCCTGGTTAGCTGCCTTGGTGCGTACGCTCAGCGGGGCGATGACGGTGACGATCGCCATGAGTACCAGCGGCAGGTAGAAGAGTGCTTCGATTCCGTAGGTGGTAATGATCAGCGAGTAGATAGCTGGGCCGCCGAGCATGCCGAAGAAACCGATGCCGTTGACGATGCCCACGTTTCGGCCTGCGTTCGCAGGATCCTTCTGGCCGGCCGCACCCAGCATCAGAGGAGCGATGCAAGCCAGACCTGCACCCAGTAGCGCACAGCCGACGACGCTCATGAGCGGCTCTTTGCTAAGGGTGGCACAGAGCATGCCGACGATCGATACGACGCAGCTCAGGAACAGCATGCTTGCGCGGCCAATTCGCGCCGCCAGCCAGTCACCGGTCAGGCGAGCAATGAAGCCGGCACCAGTGTAAAGGCTGATGGCCATGCCTGCGGTGGTGATGCTCATGCCGCGCTCGCGGTGCATGAATTCCTGTCCCCAGTCGCTGACAGAGCTCTCACCAATCATGCCGGCGATCAGGATGAGGCCGAATACGACCATCAGAGACAGTACGCGCCAATCCATCTGGCTGGTCGAGGCAGCAGCACCGGTTGGTGTTGGTACAGGCAGAAGGTCATCTTTGCCGAGCATGAATTTGCTGGTAATCAGACCCAGGATGGCAAGTGACACGCCTGCGGTTGTGAAAGGAATAATGGCACTGTCGGTGGAGAAGCCGGCCAGGTAGCTGGCGATGAAGCCGAACAGGAAGCCACCCAGTGAGAAGAAGGCGTGGAAAGAGGACATGATGGGGCGTTGATAGTACCTCTCTACCTCCACACCATGCGCGTTCAGGGCTGTGTCTGTGGCGCCGCGCAAGAAACCGAGCATGCAGGCGAACACCATGGCGAACCAGTATTCAGGGGCCACCGCCAAGCAAATGAACGAGACCGGATAGGCGCAGAGGAGTACTCGCAATACAGCTCGCGGACTGAAGTAGTCGACCGCGTAGCCGACCAGGAAAGCGCCGAACGCAGCACCCACGGCGATACCCAGTGCCAGCATGCCGAAGTCCATGTCGCCCAGGCTCCCGGAGAGGCCAAGGTGATTGCGAAATGCAGTGACGCCGACAGACCATGTGTAGAAGAGGGCGCCCAGAAGCATGAAGCCAGAGAAGGTTGCCATGCGCGCATTGCGGATTTTGGGTGTCACGAGAGAACTGTTTTGATTGTTGGATTGCATTTTATCACCTGCCCGGAAGTAGCTTGGGATTGCTCTTCCTTGATTGGATTGTTATTGCCTAAGGCTTTTAGACAGTGATGAATCTTGACGTCTACTGCTTGTTGTTTTGGCTGTTATCGCCACTGTTAGCTTGCGCGCTTGATTCGCAACGGTGCTGCTCGCTCTATCTTGCACCTGGTTGATTCCTCAGGCTCGATCTGCTGGTCGAGTGACCAGGCAGCTCCAGCTTCCCGGGTTCTCCGTGCGCTCTACGCATCCCTGCAAAGAACCGGTGACTCGATTTTTAACTGACGGAGTCACTGCCTCACAATTTCGCATCGCGATCCTGATAGACGCACTCTGAAGCAACCTCGACGCACTCCGCGAACAATCCCGCAGCACAGTCGCAGCGCATGGTTCGGTGTGAATCGCCGCATCGCCGAACATCTGAGCCGTGCATCAAATCCCGAGAGCCCTGTAGCAGATGGGTTTGAAGCTTTTTTGCCCTTCGCAATCGAGAGTGCCGGCCTTGCAGGCACGAAAAAAATCACCAAGACACCCTCGACATAAAAAGCCAATAGCGATACGTTTTGTCTCGTTATATAAAAATATTGGTTTCTGAAAAGCCTGGAGGTGTGATCCATGTCGGTACAAGCCATCCTGCCGCGAATCATGGAAATCGGAGGCGATGCCAGCCTCAAATTGCCAGATGTGCTCAACTCGCTGGGCTGCCGGCGACCTTTGATCATCACGGACAAGGTGATGGTCAAGCTGGGCTATGCCGAGCGCCTGACCTCGTTGCTGTCGGAGCGGGATATCCCTTCCGAGGTGTTCGACGACACCGTGCCCGAGCCCACTGCTGCTTCCATCGCTGCCGGCGTTGCCCGGGTGCGAGAGGGGAGCTTCGACTCGATTGTCGCGCTTGGAGGCGGTAGCCCAATCGATAGCGCCAAGGCGATTGCCATCCTGGGCAAGTTCGGCGGCGAGATTCAGGACTATCGTTTCCCCCGTCAGGTCAACGAGGCAGGCCTGCCGATCGTCGCTGTTCCTACAACGGCAGGCACCGGGTCGGAAGTGACGCGCTTTACGATCATCACCAATGAAAAGACTGACGAGAAGTTGCTCTGCGCAGGTGTCGGCTTCATGCCTGTTGCCGCGTTGATCGACTACAAGCTCACGCTGACTCTGCCTGTTCGAACAACGGCCGATACGGGCATCGATGCGCTGACTCATGCCATCGAGGCATACGTCAGTCGTAAGGCCAACCCTTACAGCGATACGCAAGCACTGGCAGCAATGCGCTTGATCGGGCCGAACCTTCGCCGGGTTTACGAAAACGGATCTGATGAGGAGGCGCGCGAAGCCATGATGATCGGCTCAACGCTGGCCGGTATCGCGTTCTCCAACGCTTCCGTTGCCCTGGTGCATGGCATGAGTCGTCCCATCGGCGCTTTCTTCCATGTGCCTCACGGTCTGTCGAACGCCATGCTCCTGCCGTGCGTGACGGCGTACTCAATCTCGTCTGCGCCGGAGCGCTATGCCCAATGCTCGCGTTCCATTGGGGCGGCAAGCCCAAGCGATCCGGATGCGGTTGCCAATGCACGGCTTGTCAGCTTCCTGGAAGCGATCAATCGCGACCTGTCGGTGCCAACTCTCCAAGAGTTTGGTGTGACCCGCGAGCGCTTTGATGAAGTGGTGACGACCATGGCCGAACAGGCACTGGCTTCGGGCTCTCCAGGCAACAATCCGCGAGTACCGAGCGTAGAAGAGATGGTGGAGCTGTACCAGGCTCTCTGGCGGTGAACTGTCCCGTTTGTGCTTAACGCTGGTGTCGCGACTAACCGTAGTTATCGCATTTTTTGAATTCGAAGTAGGAGATTACTAGATGAACACGATCGGGCATTTGATCAACGGCGAAGTTCGCCTGGATGACAACCGTACTCAGGATGTCTTCAACCCGGCTACCGGCAAGGTAGAGAAATGGGTCGCCCTGGCCAGCAAGGCCACTGTTGAGGAGGCGATTGCCGCGGCAGAGGCTGCATTCCCCGCCTGGCGGGATACCCCGCCGATGAAACGGGCCCGCGTCATGTACCGCTTCAAGGAATTGCTGGAGCAGCATGCTGAGCGTATCTGCACTCTCATTGGTGAGGAGCACGGCAAAATCTCCCACGACGCCGCTGGCGAACTGCAGCGCGGTATTGAGAACGTCGAGTATGCGTGTGGTGCTCCTGAACTGCTCAAAGGTGAGCACAGCAAGAACGTAGGCCCGAACATCGATTCCTGGAGCGAGTTCCAGCCTCTGGGTGTTGTGGCGGGCATTACCCCGTTCAACTTCCCCGTGATGGTACCGCTGTGGATGTTGCCCATGGCCCTGGTCTGCGGCAACTGTTTCATCCTCAAGCCTTCCGAACGCGATCCTAGCTCAACCCTGCTGATCGCTCAGCTGCTGCATGAAGCTGGCCTGCCAAAGGGTGTGCTGAACGTGGTGAACGGTGACAAGGAGGCAGTTGATACCCTGCTGCATGATCCTCGTATCCAGGCCGTCAGCTTCGTGGGCTCGACCCCGATCGCGGAGTACATCTACTCCACCGCGACTGCGAATGGCAAGCGCTGCCAGGCCCTTGGCGGTGCGAAGAATCATGCGATCGTGATGCCCGATGCGGACCTTGATAACGCGGTGAACTCCCTGCTTGGTGCGGCCTTTGGCTCGTCCGGTGAGCGCTGCATGGCATTGTCGGTCGCTGTCGCCGTTGGTGATGCAGTAGCAGACGCGCTGGTCGAAAAGCTGCAGGTGGCAATGAAGCCTCTGAAGGTCGGTAATCACACCGAGCGTAGCAATGACTTCGGGCCGGTTATCACTCGCCAGCACCAGGAAAAGGTTGTCGGCTTCATCTCCAGCGCCGAAGCTCAGGGGGCCAGCGTGGTCGTTGATGGTCGTGACGTCATCGTCCCTGGCTTTGAAGATGGCTTCTTTGTTGGTGCAACTTTGATCGACAAGGTCACCGCCGACATGTCCAGCTACAAAGCCGAAATTTTCGGCCCTGTTCTGCAGGTCATCCGTGTGAACACCATGCAAGAAGCCATGCAACTGATCAACGCTCATGAGTACGGCAATGGCACCTGCATCTACACCCGCGATGGCGAAGCCGCCCGTTACTTCAGCGACAACATCCAGGTGGGCATGGTTGGAATCAACGTGCCGCTGCCGGTACCGGTGGCTTCACACAGCTTCGGCGGTTGGAAGCGCTCTCTGTTTGGCGACCTGCACGCCTATGGCCCGGATGGCGTCCGGTTCTACACCCGTCGTAAAACCATCACGCAGCGCTGGCCGTCGGCAAGTGTTCGTGAGGGCGCAGAGTTCTCGATGCCAACCATGAAGTAGTGATCGAGTCGCAGAATAACCACCGCCTGGTGCGGTGGTTTTTTTTGCCCCAACCAAAGTGCTTCACTTCGCGTCGATGTGGGCCGGGCTGCGAAATGGTTCGCATCGGGTGGGCTGGTCAATACTCTTCAAGGCGTGGTGAGCACTGCAATGGCCGCTGTCAGCGGAGGTTACGGAGGATGGTGTGAGTTCCATTGATATTGCGGTTGAGAAAGCTCCAGAGGGGCTAATTGACGCCACGATTTACAAGCGCCGTCGAGCGCTTTTTTCGCTGTTTTTCATCATTGGTCTTTGCATGGCGACATGGGTGTCCCGCACACCAGATATTCGGGACAGCCTCTCTGCCACAACCGCAGAAATGGGGATGGTGCTGTTCGGGCTTTCCTTGGGCTCGATCATTGGCGTGTTAAGCGCTGCGGTATTGGTTCGGCACTTCGGAACCAAACCCATCGTATCGTTTGGGGTGTCATCAGTTGTTTTGAGTTTATCGATCATGGCAGTGGGTGCGTCACTTTCCATTGCCCTGGTTGTGGCGGCAGGCTTGTTTGCCTTCGGGCTCGGCATGGCAACCGCCGAAATTGCTCTCAACATAGAGGGAGCGAATGTCGAGCAGATCATTCGACGATCAGTGCTGACGCAACTGCACGGCTTTTTCAGCTTCGGGACGTTTCTAGGGGCTGTATGCGGCATAGCGCTCACTGCAATGAAATTTCCCGTGGCCCTGCATCTGCTTTGCGCGGTGGGAGTGGGCATGGTGATCGCGGCTACTGCCTTGGGACACATCCGACCGGGACTTGGCAGGCGACCGGTGGCGGGGCAGGGGAACTCGACGGCTGAATCACCCAGCCTGGCTTTGCACTTGAAAGATGTTCGGCTGCTGTTGATCTGCATCCTTGTGCTCGCAATTGCACTGGCTGAAGGGGCGGCGAGCGACTGGCTGCCGCTGTTGATGGTGGATGGCCATGGCTACAGCGGCGCTGCCAGCTCGATCGTCTATGCCGGTTTTACCGCCGTGATGACCATAGGGCGATTTGCTGGAAGCTACTTCATCGAGCGTTTTGGTCGTGATCGCGTGTTGCGGGCCTGCCTGGGGCTAGGCGTGGCGGGCCTGGCAGGTGTGATCTTCATCAACCACCCGATACTCGCCGGGCTTGCAGCGTTGCTCTGGGGGCTTGGCGTCTCCATCGGATTCCCGATTGGTATTTCTGCCGCGGGTGATACGCCCAATGATCCGGAGGCTCGCGTGTCAATTGCCTCAACGGCGGCCTACTTCGCGTTCCTGGTCGGTCCCCCGATGCTTGGTTTTTTGGGAGAGCACTTCGGGTTGCGAATGGCGATGACTCCGGTTCTTGCGATGTTGACGATCGTGTTCTTCCTGGTTCCAGCGGTTCGTTCCCGCAGCCGTACATAGTGTTCGGTGTCATCCGGTTTGTTGAGGTGCAAAAGTGCGTGTAAGTCTGAATGGAGAAAACTTCAATCTCCCCTTGGATGCGACGGTTGAGAGACTGATCGAGCTTCTTGGACTTTCCAATCGGCGCATAGCTGTCGAGCTCAATCAGGATATCGTTCCTCGAAGCCTTTATTCGATTACCGAGATTTGCGAAGGCGACAGGCTTGAGGTGGTGCACGCCATCGGCGGGGGTTGAGCGAGCGTGCAACTGTTCAGGCGATTAGTCGAGGCGAGCGAGCAGATGGCTGCTATACCCGCTGCAGCTGGCCGCAGCCATGAAGCATGCGGTGATAGACGCTTGACTGGCCCATCTGGCAGACCGGATGCCTCGAAATCCGTACACCAGTGCGTCACCTGCGATGAACATGCCAATCACTGACCGGGGCTTGTGCTCCGTAGTCGACGCGTTCCAGCGTTAAAGCACAGTTAGGCGTGTGCCAATCACGTCATGGGCGGCTCCAGCAACGTTGCTAAATCACACGCAACCCCTCTAGTTCGGGGGGCTGCGGCGTGCCGTGCTGGGGGGCTCACTTAGTGCGTCAGTGTGCGTCGCCTTTGGAGGGGGCTGCGAAATTGAGCTCGAAAGCCGTAGTGCAAATACTGGCACCACTAGCGTTGCTTCATGGGCCCGAGATGAGCCGGTGGGTAGAGGTTGGAGGTTCAGCCCTGTGACGCATCAGTTAGCTGCCTGTTACGTGATTAGTGAGGCTAAGAACAAGATGGAAACAAAACCTGATGTCATTGTAATAGGCAGCGGGGTCGGTGGCGGGGCCACTGCCCGTCGTCTGGCTGAGAATGGTGTGAATGTGCTCATCCTTGAGCGCGGCGACTGGGTTCCTCGCGAGCAGGACAACTGGAGTGTGTCTTCGGTGTTCTTCGAAAAGAAGTACACCGCGCACGACACCTGGCTGGACGCCAAGGGCGAAGCGTTTCGCCCGAGCATCTATTACAACGTAGGGGGTTGCACCAAGTTCTATGGTGCATCGCTGATCCGTTTCCGTGAGAAAGATTTCGACGACCTGCTTCACGTTGAAGGCCTGTCGCCAGCCTGGCCCTATCGCTACAAGGACATCGAGCCTTATTACCAGGAAGCCGAGGAGATCTTCAACGTTCACGGCGACGACACGGACGATCCAAGCGCGCCCTGGCGTAGCCAGGCCTACCCGTACCCTGCGATGGCCACCGAGCCCGTCGTCGCCAAGATGGCGAAATCGATGCGCGATTACGGCGCACGCACTTCGGCACTTCCGTTGGGCCTGAATCACTTTGAAGGTGGCAATTGCATACGCTGCAAGACCTGTGACGGCTTTCCTTGCCGCGTAGGTGCCAAGAGCGAAGCTGAGACGGCCTTGATTCAGCCAGCTTTGGCCACCGGGCGAGTGACACTGTCGACCAATACGCTTGTTCAACGCCTGCTGCTTTCCGAGGACGGCAAGCAGGTGACAGGCGTTGAGGTCATGCGTAGCGGCAAGGTCGAGGTGCTGACTGCGAAACTGATCGTCGTGGCATGCGGTGCGATCAACAGCGCTGCGCTTTTGCTCAGGTCTGCCTGTGCCCAGGCGCCAGGCGGTGTGGCGAACAGCTCTGGGGTGGTAGGCCGCAACTACATGGCGCACAACCAGACGGCGCTCATGGGCCTCTCGTTGAAAGAGAACGACACGGTGTTCCAAAAGACGCTTCAGATGAACGAGTTCTACTTTGGCGCTGATGACTACTCGTTCCCGTTGGGACACGCCCAGATGCTGGGCAAGCTTCAAGGTGGGATGCTCTCCGCCAATGTGCCATACCTGCCGAAGATCGTGGGCGTGACAATGGCGAAGCACAGTATCGATTGGATTGCATTTACTGAAGATCTGCCTGATCCAAACAACCGGGTGCTGTGGAAGGATGGAAAGGTCCAGCTCGACATCCGTCGTAACAATCTCAAGCCGCATAAAGTCCTGGTTAAGAAGTTGGCGTCGCTGATTAGGTTGAGTGGCTATCCGGTTGTACTGACCAAGCCGTTGTTGAAGCACTCCACTTCGCACCAGTGCGGAACTGTGAAGTTTGGCAATGACCCGGCGACGTCGGCGTTGGACCAATATTGCCGCAGCCACGATCAAGACAATCTTTTCGTGATTGATGCTTCGTTCATGCCGTCGTCTGCCGCTGTCAACCCGGCGTTGACCATCGCAGCGAATGCCTTCCGGGCTGCCGATCACATGCTGAAAAAAGATTTCGGCATCGATGTCACCAAACAACCCGCAGAAGCCAAGGCCAAGGCCTTGATCTATGGAGCCGCCGTGAGGCGTTAAGCGTTCCGCCAGCGCCGCTCTGGCGTGAATGCAGAACTGATGTGTGCGACCAGCTCGCAGTAGCTTTTATTTAATAATGAGGAACAGCAAATGGCTGATACAAAAAAGAAAATGACCGGCGGCGAAATCATTGTCGAATACTTGATCCGCGAAAAAGTGCCTTACGTATTCGGCATTCCTGGTCATGGTAATACTGCGCTGCTCGACGCTTTTGTTGATCGCAAAGACGAAATCGCACTTGTTCCTGCTATGCACGAGCAAGGCGCTTCGCACATGGCCGACGGCTACTACCGTGCGACCGGCCAGATCGCCGCAGTCTGCGCATCGATCGGCCCAGGTGCCACCAACACACTGACCGGCATCGCCACAGCGTTCGCCGACTCCCTGCCGCAATTGGTCATCAGCGGCGGTGTGCACACCTACATGATGGGTAAAGGCGTTCTACAGGAGCTGGATCGTCCGCATCCGGACAACTTCCCACGTATGGCCGAGCCGGTGGTCAAGCGCTGGTGGCAGCCAAGCCATGTTGATCAGATCCCTGGTGTAATGACCCAGGCCTTCAACGTCATGCTGGAAGGTCGTCGTGGCCCGGCGCTGATCAACATGCCGCAGGATCTGCAAGCCGAAGAGGCCGCAATTGATCTGCCAGCACCCCAGACCCACCGTTCTCACGGTCGTCTGCATGGCGACCCCGTCGACATCGCAAACGCGGTCAAGCTGTTGCTTTGCGCCCAGCGCCCGGTGATTGTCGCCGGTGGGGGGGTAATTGCTGCCAATGCCAGCCCTGACCTGGTTGCCATTGCAGAACACGTCGGCGCCGCTGTAACCACTTCCTTCATGGGTAAAGGCTCCATCCCTGAAGACCACCCGCTGTACGCGTGGCCGTGCGGTGACCTGGGTTCGATCCCGGGTAATGCCATGACCCGTGAAGCGGACGTCATTCTGGCCGTTGGCTGCCGCTTCAGCGACCGTATCACCTCGTCGTATCGTCCAGGTGTGACCTTCGATATTCCGAAGACCAAGTTGATTCAGATCGACATCGATGGCTTCGAGATCGGCAAGAACTACCCAGCTGAAATCGGTATCGTGGGCGATGCCGGTGCCATCCTGAACGCCTTGCTGGCAGGCCTGCGTGAGGCTGCACCGGCCAAGGACTACACCAGCGATCCTCAGTTCCTGCGCCTGCAGGAGCTGAAGGCGAAGTGGGAAGAGCACCTGCATCCGCTGCGTACCTGCAACCACTCGCCGATGAGCGTATCCCAGGTGCTTTTCGAGGCACGCAAGGTACTGCCACGCGATACTGTGGTCGTTACCGACTCCAGCAACCCGCAAAACCAGGTCTTCAACGAGTTTCCGGTATATGGGCCTAAGCAGCACATCACCCCGGGTGGTTTCTCCGGTATCGGCTTCGCTGTACCAGCCGCAATCGGCGCCCAGATGGGCCTGCCAAACCAGCACGTTGTAGCGGTGTGCGGTGATGGTGCCTTCCTGCAGACCGGGCAGGAGCTGGCGACTGCAGTGATGATGGGGGTTCCGGCGATCTTCCTCATCATCAACAACGGCGGTTGGGGTGCTATTCGCAACCTGCAGCTGAACATGTTCGGTGAGGACCGCGAAATCATCACCAACTTCAGCAAGCCAGACGGCAGCAGCTACATGGCCAACATCGCAGATTTCGCCAAGTCGCTCGGTGCACAAGCCGAACGCGTTGAAGATCCTGCACAAATCGGCGCTGCGCTCAAGCGCGCCATGGCATCCGGTCAGCCGTACCTGGTTGAGGCCATTTGTTCCATCGAGCGTCCGTACAGCAACATGCACCCGACTGGCTGGTGGGACATTACTGTTCCCGCCTACCTGGGTGACCTGCGCGACGAGTACGTCAAGAACCGCGGCTTCTAAGCCGTCTTGTAATACGGGCCGGGCCGCTTCGGCGGCCTGTGTCTTATCACCGTCAGAATCCATAAAGATTAGAACTTCGCTTTTATGACGCGCGCAATGCGTGTCACGTGCTGCCAATCCGAATTAATGACAAGAAAAAAGGAAATGGTATGAATCTCGGTAAGCGTATTTGCTTGGCCGTTCCGGTCTTATTCAGTGTGTCTGCGGCGTCAGAAGCAGTGCAGTTTAGCGGCTATATGCGTAGTGGGGTAGGTGGGGCAACGTCGGGGGGCAGGCAATCCTGTTTTCAATTGCCCGGCGCACCTTCAAAGTATCGTTTGGGTAACGAATGTGAACAGTATATAGAACTTGATTTGCGGCAAGATGTCCTGACGCTCGATGACGGTTCTGTTGTCAGTCTTGAGGGGATGGCTCAGTTATACAATGCGTATGGACATTCACTGGATTTTACCGGCGACTACGGCTATGCCAGGATGAACCAGATGTACACCGAGTGGAGCAATGTCAGCTTCTTGAACGGTGGTTCGCTCTGGGCGGGTCGTCGTTTCTATAAGCGCAATGATATCCATATCTCGGACTTCTATTATTGGGATCAAAGCGCTACCGGCGCAGGTCTCGAAAACTTCGAATACGACGGCTTGAAATACAGCTACGCATTCTCGCGAAAAGACAGCGTGTTCCAGAAGAACGATGTCAGTCGGCACGACTTCAACGTAAGTGGCTTTCGCTCCAACCCCAATGGTCACCTTGAGTTCGGCGTCAGCTTTCTTGACAAGCCGAGCCGAGACGACAGCAACAGTGGTTGGGCCGTGACCGCGCAGCACAAGCAGGATGCGTTTCTGGGTGGGGTCAATACCGTCGCGTTGCAATACGGTGAAGGGCCAGGAACCGGCTTGGGCAACACCGGTGACGTCACCCTGGATCGTACTAATCGCAGTTGGCGGGCGGTCGAGTACTTTGACTGGAAAATGTCAGAAAAGTGGAGCGGGCAGGTTCAGGCGGTATATCAGAAAGATATCCGGGACGATGGTGGAAGCCAGGAGTGGACATCCGTGGGTGTGCGCCCCATCTATGCAATCACGAACCAATTCAAAATTGTTACAGAAATCGGGCGAGATCAGATAGAGGCTTCGGATGGCACTCGCAAGCTGACGAAATTCACTGTCGCGCCGACCTGGTCGCCTAAAGGCCCAGGCTTCTGGGATCGACCTGAAATCAGATTCTATTACACCTACGCCTGGTGGAACGATGTTGCCCAGCGTGCAGCTGATGCCATTGCAGAAGGATCAGCCTTGTCTACCACGGGGCCGTTTGGAGGTGCTAATCATGGTAGTAACTTTGGTGCGCAAGTAGAATATTGGTGGGAATGATGATGGTGTGGCCGCCGGCTAGTTGGTAAACGGCCGCGAGCAGACTGCATGTTTATAACCCATTTGCTTTTGAAGATTGAGGATGACCACATGGAAACTAACATTCAGCGCCCATTGCAGTTCTCGGACGAGTTTGTAGAAAGTTATCTTGTTGAGAACGTCAGGAATTTTACCGTGGCAGGGGGTGTCGTGGTGAACCTCGACCATGAGCCCATGCACATCGGCGGCCCGGTACCGAGTGTAATCCCAGGGTGGAAGTCGGCCACCTTGTTCAACGGCATCATTACCAGCGCCAAGCGCGTCGCGGTCTTGCGTGTTCAATCCGAAACCAATCTGGGCGGGCTGGTTTTTGGAGAATGGGATTGGTTCGGCAACCGCTTTGCCAAATTCCCTCGTACGACTCCGCTGTACATCTCTCGTTATGACCACGTGGGGTCGGTGAAGCTTGATCCGTTCGTCTTCGCCAATCAGCGTGAAGAGGCAGCTGATGTCCGGGATTACAACGTTCGCATCAACCTGTGGTGGGCGCCGACAGGTACTGATTGCTACATGCATAACGAGCACCCCTTTCTGGAAATCCATACTCAGATCCATGGGGTAGGGCGCATCCAGAAGTTTGTGGACCGTGACGAGAGCACGCTCTACGAGCAGATCGTCATGGCGCCTGGCTACACCCATGACCCGTTCTCTCATGTTGAAGAGAACGGCCTTCCGACGTACCCATGGCACCGTTACTACTCCGATTCGGACTGCATCTGGCTGGCTATCGAGTTCCACCCGGAGTGATGATCAGGTTTGGATCGTGTGCACCTGACTGTTGATTCAGATGAGATCTCCCCATGAGAAGGCGCTGGCGACTGGCATGGTGTGGGGAAGGAGCAAGGAGCCTACATCGGTGCAGTGCATCGATGCAGGACCGGCTGAACGACCGTGTTGAACTCCAAGGCAATCGCCAGGCCGAATGATGAGCATGTCCAGGTCATGAAGCAGTATGCCGGCAGTACGAGACATCACGTACATGAACTTACCAACGCTACACACGATTTAACAAGTGGGCGATGTCGAATGTTCATAAACGCCACAAAAGCCCTATGTTACTAGCTCAGTGCTCCTGAAATGAAATCATCTGTTCATCGATAGGTGTTCATCGATCTAGCTTCCCGTCATCCATTTCGTCGCCCGTCCATCCAGGCATGGTTCAGCTGGGTCCACTTCAGCAAGAGGGGCGCTTACGTGGTGTTTCGTGACCGAATGTGGCATATAGCCTCTATGGAATTGTTGCAGCGTCAAAGCTGCATCGACTGGACTATTAGCGGTCATTCGCCTGCTCAGCGGGACACGGAAGGCCATTGCATGGGATCGGGGTAGATGCTGGCAGCTAGTAAAAGTCGTCTAGGCTTGGCGTGGAAAGCACTTGTGTTTGGAGGGAAATCTGCATGGAGGGTGCTTTCTACCCGTCACCGGGGGGACAACGTTGACCCCTTCTTTGAGCCCTTGACACCCGTAATTGTGACGGATGGCCGATCGGCCCGGTATGAGCGTGAGCTGCTTCATGCACTGGAAAACCCAGATGTTCTGAACATCGCGCTCACAGGTAGCTATGGCGCCGGTAAGAGTAGCGTGTTGAAGACGTTCTTCAACAATCATCCACAGTTCAACCACACCTATGTGTCTCTTGCGACCTTCAGCAAACCCACCTCGGGTTTGACACCTCAGCCGAGTGGTCAACCTTCTGAGCCTGACTCGGAACCTGAAGGGCCGGCTGCTAATGAGGGCGAGAACACACCAGGCGATGTCGACCTAGTCAATCGCATTGAAGAGACCATCGTCCAGCAACTGCTCTATGCGGTGCCCGCAGCGAAAGTGCCCAAGACTCGCCTGAAGCGGATTGCCCAGGCCTCAACCCTCAGTATCAGCATGCGCACCCTCGGATTTAGTCTGCTTGCCATCTGCGCTTTGAGGCTCTATGTGCCCAAGCTCGCGATGATAAAAACCGTGTCGCTGGAATGGCTGATCAAGGGCTTGATGGTTGTTCCCGAGTCTGCAGCACTGGCTGGTGTGGCTATCGGTGCTGTCTATCTGCTGTACTCGGGGTTGAGGTTCATGTCCCTGTTCACCATCGATGGCCTGACCCTCAAGGGTGGCAAGCTTGAGGCGACTCATCATGGATCGGTGCTTCATAAAAACGTCGATGAGATCCTCTATTGCTTCGAGCGCAGTGATATCAGCGTAGTGGTCATTGAAGATCTGGATCGTTTCGACATCCAGGACATCTTCTTCAGGCTGAGAGAGATCAACTTCATCATCCAGCGATCACCTCAGGTCAGGCGTTCTGTCCATTTCGTCTATGCCATCCGTGATGAGCTGTTCACGGTCACGGACAAGACGAAATTCTTCGACCTCATCATCCCCATCATCCCTGTGATCAACTCCGAGAACTCCAGGGAAAAGCTGGTCGAGCTCATGAAGGCGCGCCATGTGGCCGGCAAACCGCTCGATGATGGATTGAATCTCAAACTCATAGAGACGGTTTGCTACTACATCGATGAAATGCGGCTGATCAAGAATATTGTCAACGAGTATGACGTCTACGCGAATGTACTGGCTAAGGACGGTCTGGAGCTGGATCCCAACAAGCTGTTTGCCATGGTTGCGATTCGAAACCTGCACCCTAATGCCTATGCGGACTTGGTCAAGCGGCGGGGCGCGATCTACGGCGTCGTTGATGGCTACGCAATGTGGGTAAAAGCTCAAACAGATTTACTCGATACGGAAGCTCAAGCGCTAAAGGATCAGCGTGCAGCACGTGAAGACGAGGTGGCCGATAGCGTGGAGCATTTGCGAATGTCCGTCTGGTTTGAGATTTTGAAGCTTGGGAATAAACCCACTGCAAACCACGTTCGGCTAGATGGCGGGACTACCTTCACGCTATTGGACTTCGTATCTGACCCTGTGTTCGCCCAGGTTGTAGCATGCCGAAGCGTGCAACCTATGGTGATTTCACACTGGCAGGATGTCGGACAAGCCGTCCTATCTAAAAAGGCTCTGCAAGCAGCTCGTTACGATGAGCGCCTGGAGCTTTTCCAGACCTCGTTTGATGAGCTGGATGAGCAGTTCGACACGAACCGACGCAAAGTGCAGCGTCTCAAAACGGCAGGCTTCCGACAGATTGTATCCATGGGGTACGGCAATGAAGTTGCCAAGCGTCTGAAGGGGTTGGAACTCATCGTCTTCCTGGTTCACCGCGGCTTCTTCGACACTGACTATGTCGATTACCTCGGCTATTTCTACGAAGGCTCACTCACCCAGTCGGACAAGAACCTCATAATGGGAATGGTTCGGGGTGAGGAGTACGATGTAACCACTCCAATACATAATCCGGAGCTTGTGGCCAGAAAGCTGGATCTGGAGTCGGTAGATGGCGGGCGCGGTATCATGGTTGATCTCATCCATGAGCTACTGCACACGCACAAGGATGACGCGGCTGCCAGGAAGGACAAGCTCCGCTTAATCCTTCGAAGTGGTCATGATTACACAGAGCGTTTCGCCGAGGCTGTTGCATCGATTACCCCTCGGTTGCAGGCAACGGCGCTCATAAGAGCCACTTATGACGCAGACTGCGACCTCATCCCTTTACTGCTTAATCATGATCGGTTTAAAGCACCCACATTGAGGCAGCAGTTCCTCGTTGCGCTTCTGGATGTTCTGATACCCAAGGAGATGCAAACACTCGACGATAAGTCTCGCGGGCTACGGAAGGCCATCAGTGAGCTTCGTGAGGCATCGGTTGTCGCCGCGAAGATTGCGAGCAACCAGAGCGGATGGAGGTGGGTCAGGGATCTGCCGGCACAATTCTCTAACCTTGATTCGAGTGCCACGGCTGCAGATCTGCGGCAAATGGTGGAGTGGGGGTGTTTGGCACTGAACCTCAAAATGCTGCAATTGCTCTGCCAGACACTGGATCCGGGTAATCAGAGCGATAGGGTAACGTACCAACGGCTCAGCAAGCTGGAAATTACTGGCCTGGACAGCATGATCGAGGAGGATCCGGACGGTTTCGTGGCGCAGCTCGTAAGCCAAGAGGGGGGGCTCGAAGAGACACCGGAATCGCTCGTGGCCTTGTTCGGACTTTGTCAGAGCGAACCCTACACACTGGAGGTATTGCTCGAAAAGACAACCTGCAGCGTGACTGACCTTGACGCGGTACCGACCTCGTTATGGGCGAAGATCCTGACGGCGGGACGTGTTCACCCTTTTGGTGATGCGGCTTGGACGTATTTCAATCGGGCGCTTGTAGCTGATAAAGAATCCGAAGACTTCGTCGATTTGGGTGAGTCGGCACTGGCTACATTCGTTGATTTCCTCCAGCACAACGCTCAAGACCTGGCTGAAGAATTATGGCAGGACGCGAATCGCAACGATGTCTTGCAGACGTTCCTCATTCGCGCGCCGCAAGTCGACAATGCAACCCTTCGCACGCTTCTCTCGAAGGTCGTGTTGAGCCCAGGCGTTGTCATGGACACCGCGGCGCCGGGCAATCGTTGGGCGGTGTTCGCCAACGGTGACATGGTCGAGTACAGAGAGGAGATTCGGGCATTCATTACCGATCACGCTTTCTCTTACCTAGGGGCTTACCTCATCCACCGGTGGGGCGTCGCCCGTGATCAGATGGACATGTCAGCGTTACCGGTGTCGTTGGCCCTTGAGCTCAGCAATGCAGAGGTGTGCTCGCCAGCTGAAGCCATCGAGATTTGGTCGGGCATTCCCGGCGATGCCTATGACACATGCGAAGGTGCCGTTGAAGCATTGGCTGGGGTTTGTGATCGCGCAACACGTGATGGATTGCGATTCCCGATGGCCTACCTTCCGACGATACTAAGGCTGCTTCCGACTGGGGCGCTTTCTAGAGAGCAGCGGATCAACGTACTGATTCATGCTCTCTCAATGGGCTGCAATTGGCTAGAAGTGGCTGAAGTGTTGCCACTCGCGGGTGAGGAGTATCAGGCTTTACTCAAAAAGAGGCGTGTGAATTTCCCGGTTAATGATGTGGATCGCCGACTGATCGATGCACTTGCTACAAGGGGTTTTGTGGGGGCCGTCAAACCTGAAGCCAAGCGGATTGTGGTTTGGAGCAAACGTAATTGAGCCGTTATTTTATGGCTATTCCGTGCACCTTCAAATAAGCCTGGAGCTTGCCCAGCCTGTGAGGCTTGGAGTGTCTACGTGTAGTGGTCAACTGATCCCGGACACTGAATTGAGTTTTTCCTCTGCGACCGCAGGCGGTAGCCCTTCGTTGAATTGATGCGGTCGCCGCCAGTTGTACCGCTCCATCAAAAACCGACTGATATCT